>NZ_VRUX01000743.1:0-1808 GCF_008039885.1 Methylobacterium sp. WL103 | reverse complement strand
CCCCCGCCCCCCGCCCCCGCCCCCCGCCCCCGCCCCGTGTTTTTTTCTAGCTGATGCCGGCATACGAGATAGGATGCGGTATCGTGGGCTGTGAGTTGTGTATAAGTGAATGCGGTTCGCCCGCGCGAGGGTTCCGCGCAGTCCTGGGTTGCCGCTTGGTCCGGGAACCGCGCGCGAGCGTCCCGGTTTGCCGGCCGACGCCATCCATGCGGAGCGAAACGCCATGCCCGACATCAAGCAAGCCAAGGTCCTGATCCTCGCCACCGACGGGTTCGAGGAGACCGAACTCACCGTTCCCCAGGCCAAGCTGCGCCAGGCCGGCGCGACGGTGCACGTCGCCGCGCCGAAGTCGCGCGAGAAGCCGGAATCGATCCGCGGCTGGGACAAGACCGACTGGGGCAAGAACGTCGCGGTCGACCTCGACCTGGAAGGCGTCGACCCGGGCGCCTACGACGCGCTCGTCCTGCCCGGCGGCCAGATCAACCCGGACAAGCTCCGCCTCGAGCCGAAGGCGCTGGAGGTGATCAAGGCCTTCGTGACCTCCGGCAAGGTGGTCGCCGCGATCTGTCACGCGCCGTGGCTGCTGATCGAGGTCGGCGCCGCGAAGGGCCGCGACCTGACCTCGTTCTCCTCGATCCGCACGGACGTGATCAACGCCGGCGGCCGCTGGCACGACCGGGAGGTCGTGACCGACCACGGTATCGTCACCAGCCGCAACCCGGGCGATCTCGACGCCTTCTCGGCCAAGATCATCGAGGAGATCGCGGAAGGGCGGCACGCGCCGCGGTCGCTCGCCGCCTGATCGGTTGTCCGAACGCGACGAGGCCGTCCACCTTTCGGTGGGCGGCCTTTCGCGTGTTTCGAGACGGTCGCCCGAAGCGCTCAGCGCTTGGCGACGAGCGCTTTCTGCGGCTTCGGTTTCGCGCCGGTGGTGCTGGCGATGAGCGCCGAGAGGTGATCCTGATCGAGGTTGGCCGACGCCTTGGCCGGCTGGGCCGCGGCGCGCTCTGCCCTGCGCGGCTCGATCGACCCGGTTGTGGCCGGATCGGGGAGGCTCGCCTGGATCTGCGCGCTGGGCGCCGGATCGCGCTGGACCCGAAGCGCCCAGTGGGCGGCGGTGGACAGCGCCGCGATCGCCAGGATCGCCTTGACGCCGCTGGTGAGGAACCCCCGCATGATGGTCAAGCCCGGCAAAACGCAGTGACACGCGGCCGGTTCCCCGGCCCGTCCTCACTGTTGCCGAAGAGCGTGAACGAAAGCCGAAGGCCTGCGCCGACCTCCGTCCCGGAACGGGTCGAAACTTGTGTGGGCCATGCGCCGGGTCCGCGGTTCCTGTTCCCCGCGCCTCCGACACGCCTGCAGCATCCCGGCCCACCAGGTTTCACAGGAACGGTCCAGAGAACTGGTCCGAGCCGCCCCGTCACTGCCGACCCCGCGTCCATGCAGGCCCGAGCGGGCTCGCGAAACCATCAGGCGCATCGGCCGCAGGGACCGCTGGCATAGGTGAAGTGCCCCGAGCCGGCAACCGAAGCGCGGCGCGATCAGCGCGTCCGCGACGATCCGCCTGCGGCCTCGGCGAAGGCGAGCAGCGCGACGACGTCCGCCTCACCCTCGGACGCCGCGAGCCGTGTAAAAATCTCGGCCGCGCCGGCGAAGACTTGCCCGCCGGCGCGGTCCGGCGCGAGGAAGTCGGCGATCTCGTGCATCTCCGCGACCCAGCGATGGGCCTTCGGCATCATGTCGGGAAAGCCAGCGGCGAACCGGGCGAGCAGCTCCGGCTCGCTCTCGGCGAGCTCGGCCTGCAGCGC
>NZ_VRUX01000742.1:0-1813 GCF_008039885.1 Methylobacterium sp. WL103 | reverse complement strand
GGAATGATGTCGGCGGCGCGGGCCGCACCGCCGACATCATTCCGCTGAACGCCTACGTCGGCCGCCCGCGCTCGATGCCGGCCGCGCATTTCGATGCGGAGGACGAGTTGTGAGCTGGTCCTTGCCAGGCGGTGCGCCCGCTTCCGCGCGCATCCCCTCTCCCCGCGCGCGGGGAGAGGGCTTTGCCGACCTCGTCGTCGGCAAAGCGAGGCGGCAGCCGATGGTGAGGGGGCGACGCCGGTTGAGGCTCTTCCGGAAGCGCCCCCTCACCGCCGCTAAGGCTTCGCCTCCTCTTCCCGGCCGCACGGCAAGGTGCGGCCGGGCCTCTCCCCCCGCGCGGGGAGAGGGGACGCGCGCACCTTCCAACGCCTTCGCGATCTTTGACAAGCGAACCGCCCGATGACCGCCTCCGACGGCTTGCCCCCCCTGCGCGAGGTGGTGGCGCGGCATGGGCTGGAGCCGAAGAAGGCGCTCGGGCAGAACTTCCTCTACGACCTCAACCTCACCGGGCGCATCGCCCGCGCGGCCGGGCCGCTCGCGGGCGTCACCGTGCTCGAGGTCGGGCCGGGACCCGGCGGGCTGACGCGGGCGCTGCTCGCGGAGGGGGCCGCGCGGGTGATCGCCGTCGAGCGCGATCCCCGCGCGCTGCCGGCGTTGGCCGAGATCGCGGCGCATTACCCGGGTCGGCTGACGGTCGTCGACGCCGACGCCCTCGCCTTCGACCCCCGGCCCCTCGTCGGCGACGGGCCGGCGCGGATCGTGGCGAACCTGCCCTACAACGTCGGCACCGCCCTGCTCACCGGCTGGCTCGACGACGCGGCCTGGCCGCCGTGGTGGGATAGCGCTACGCTGATGTTCCAGCGCGAGGTCGCCGAGCGCATCGTCGCCGACGAGACCGAGCGCGCCGATTACGGCCGCCTCGGCGTGCTCTGCGGCTGGCGCACGCAGAGCGACATCCTGTTCGACGTGGCGCCCTCCGCCTTCGTGCCGCCGCCGAAGGTGACGTCGAGCGTCGTCCGAATCGTCCCGCGCGCCGTCCCCCTGCCCTGCCGGGCGCGGGCGCTGGAAACGGTGACGCGGGCGGCCTTCGGGCAACGCCGAAAGATGCTGCGCCAGAGCCTGAAGAGCCTGACGCCGGAGCCGACCGCGCTGCTGGCCGAGGCCGGCATCGCAGAGACCGCGCGGGCCGAGGAGGTGCCGGTGGCGGGCTTCGTGCGGCTCGCCAACCTGTGGGACGCGCAGAAGAAAGCCGGCGCCCCGTGAGGGACGCCGGCCCGTTTCTCCGATTCGTGCCGCGTTAGCGGGTCTGCTGGATCGCCGAGAGGATCCACGGACGGCCCGGGTTGCGCGCGAAGGTCCAGAGCTCGGTCGCCTCGCCCGGCTCGGTCTCGACGACGCGGTTGGTGTTCCGGTCGATCGTCTCGTCCTTGAGCGTGTAGCGCATCGCCACCGTGGCGAATTCCTGCGCGCCCTCGCCCCAGGCCTCCGACAGGTCGCCCTGCTGGAGCTTCACGTCCGTAATGCGGTTGACGACGCCGCGGGCCTTGTTTCCGCGCAGCTCCTCCTCGAAGTAGCCGGCCATCTCCGGCGTCGCGAGGTTGCGCAGGCCGACCATGTCCTCGTGGGAATAGGCGTCCTGCACCTCGCCGAGCAGGCGCTCGAACGACTGGAAGTCGTTCGGGCCGATCTGCACCGGGCGCTGCTGCGGCGGGCGCTGGGCGCCGCCGAGCATGCCACCGGCGCCCGCAGCACCGCCGGGGCCAGCGTTGCTGCCCCCCGCTGCGTTCGGGTCGAGGCCCGAGCGCGCATAGGG
>NZ_VRUX01000741.1:0-1813 GCF_008039885.1 Methylobacterium sp. WL103 | reverse complement strand
GGGGCGGTGGCGGGCGACGCGGAAGCCTTGGCGGGCGCCTTGCCGCCGAGATGCGAGGGCGCGCGGTCGTTGAATTCGGGGTCCTCGCGGAACATCCCGAGCAGGTGCTCCTCCAGGCCCATCATCAGCGGGTGGACCCAGGTGTCGAACAGGACGTTCGCGCCCTCGAAGCCCATCTGCGGCGAGTAGCGCGCCGGGAAGTCCTGGACGTGGATCGGCGCCGAAATCACCGCGCAGGGCAGCCCGAGCCGCTTGGCGATGTGGCGTTCCATCTGGGTGCCGAGCACCAGCTCGGGGCCGGCCGCCTGGATCGCCGCCTCGACGTCGAGGTAGTCGTCGCAGATCAGCGCCTCGATCCCGTGGAGCGCCGCCTCGGCGCGGACCTCGCGGGCGAACTCCCGGCCGTAGGTGCCGAGGCCCACGACCTGGAAGCCGAGCTCGGCCTTGGCGACGCGGGCGGCGGCGATCGCATGGGTGGCGTCGCCGAAGATGAAGACCCGCTTGCCGGTGAGGTAGGTCGAGTCGACCGAGCGCGAATACCAGGGCGCCCGCGACGGCGCCCCGGCGAGCACCGGGCCGGGATCGACGCCGGCCAAGGCCGCGACCTCCTCGACGAACCGGATCGTCGCGCCGACGCCGATCGGCACCGTCTCGACCATCGGCTGACCGAAGGTCTTCTGCAGGTGAAGCGCAGCGGCCTTGGCGATTTCCGGGTAGAGCACGACGTTGAAGTCGGCGTCCTTCAGGCGTCCGAGGTCGGCGGGGCTCGCGCCCATCGGCGCCACCACGTTGACGGCGACGCCGAGCCGTCCGAGCAGGCCGGTGATCTCGGTGAGGTCGTCGCGGTGGCGGAAGCCCAGCGCCGTCGGCCCGAGGATGTTGCAGGACGGGCGCCGGCCCTCCGGCTTCGGCTCCGTGGACGGCGAGCCGGACAGCCCGCGCACCAGCCGGTAGAAGGTCTCCGAGGCGCCCCAGTTCTCTTTCTTCTGGTAGGCCGGCAGCTCCAGCGCGATCACCGGGATCGGCAGGTTCAGCGCCTTGGCGAGGCCGCCCGGATCGTCCTGGATCAGCTCCGCCGTGCACGAGGCGCCGACGATCATCGCCTGCGGCTTGAAGCGCTCGTAGGCGGCGGACGCCGCGTTCTTGAAGATCTCGGCGGTGTCGGAGCCGAGGTCGCGGGCCTGGAAGGTGGTGTAGGTGACCGGCGGGCGGGCGTCGCGCCGCTCGATCATCGTGAACAGCAGGTCGGCATAGGTGTCGCCCTGCGGCGCGTGCAGGACGTAGTGCAGCCCCTCCATCGCGGTGGCGACCCGCATGGCGCCGATATGCGGTGGTCCTTCGTAGGTCCAGAGGGTGAGCTGCATCGCCTCAGACCTCCAGCCGGGTGCGGCGCACGAGCGGGCGCGCGAACAGCTCGGCGAGGTCGCCGGCCTGGTCGTACCCCTGGATCGGCGTGAACAGCAGCTCGATCGACCACTTGGTGGCGAGTCCTTCCGCCTCCAGCGGGTTGGCGAGGCCGAGGCCGCAGACCGTCAGGTCGGGCTTCGCGACGCGGGCCCGGTCCATCTGCTCGTCGAGGCTCTGGCCCTCGACGATCTGCGTGCCGTCCGGCAGCAGGGCGAGGTCTTCGGCCAGATGCCCGCGGTGCAGGTAGGGCGTGCCGACCTCGCACAGGCCCATCCCCATCTCGCGCGACAGGAACCGCGCGAGCGGCACCTCGAGCTGCGAATCGGGGAAGAAGAACACGCGCTTGCCCGCAAGCTTCTCGCGGTGGTGCTCCAGGGCGCGCCCGGCGCGGGCCCGGCCCGGCGCG
>NZ_VRUX01000740.1:0-1815 GCF_008039885.1 Methylobacterium sp. WL103 | reverse complement strand
TCGCCGTCGCGCAGGAAGCTGCCGGCGCGGGCGACGACGCGCTCGCCCTCGGAGAGGCCGCCGCGGATCTCGATGTCGTCGTCGTCGGACAGGCCGGTGCGGACCGCGCGGGCCTCCACCGTGTCGCCGGCGACCACGAGGACGCTGCTGCGCGCCGGCCCGCCGTAGAGCACGGACGCCTGGGGCACGGTGACGCCGCGGGTGCGGGCGATCTCGACCGCGCCGCGGGCGAAGGTGCCGATGCGAAGCCGCGGGTCGGCGTCCAGGCGGACGCGGACCTTGCCGAGCCGGGTCGCCCGGTCGACCTCCGGGTAGACCGCGCGGACGCTGCCCTGGACGCGCGCGCCGGCGCCGATGTCGACCCAGGCCGGCCGGCCCTCCCGCAGGAGCGGCAGCTTGGTCTCGACGACCTCGCCCTCCAACTCGATCTCGCCCCGTGCGATCAGGCGGAACAGTGGCTCGGCCGCGGACGAGGCGGTGATGCCGACCCGCGCGGTGCGGCGGCTGACGACGCCCGCTTCCGGGGCGCGAATCTCGGTGCGGGCGAGCCGCAGCTCCAGCTCGTCCCGCACCGCCTTGGCCTGGGCAAGCTCGGCCTTGGCGATGACGAGGCCGTTGCGGGCGAAGGCGAGCTTGCCCTCGGCCTGGCGCATCGCCGAGGTTCGCCCTTCCATGATCACCGCCGTGCCGTTCCCGGTCTGCATCAGCTGCTTGGCGCGGTCGTAGGCGAGGCGCGCCTCGAGGCCTGCCGCCTCCGCCTGCTCGATGGTGCTCTCGGCCTGCGGCACGGCGGCGGTCGCCTTATCGACGAGGGCGGCCTGCTGGGCGATCTGGCGGTCGATCAGGTCGTGCGCTAGGCGGGCGAGCACCTGGCCGCGGGCGACGCGGGCGCCCTCCTCGACCAGCACCTCGGTGACGCGGTAGCCGTCGATCTCCGGGGTGATCAGGATTTCGTCGCGCGGCACCAGCGTGCCGGTGACGACGACGCTCTCGACGATCTCGCGGCGCGCCGCCTCGACCACGCTGACCGCGGGGGCGGGCGCCGCCTTGACCGGCGCCGGGGCGGTTCCGGCTTGCGCCGGCAGGGGTAGCGCGAGGGATACGACGAGGGCGGCGAGCCCGAAGTGGCGGGCGCCGGGCGCGGAAAACGTCATCGGCTGGGCTCCGCGGAGGAGGTCGGGGCGAGGGGAAGGCGCCCGTCCAGGCCCGCCTCGAGCAGGGCGAGGAGCTGGGCGACGGATGCCGCCGGGTCGTAGTCGGGCAGCAGCGCGCGATCGACGACGATGCCCTTCATCAGGGGACCCAGCAGGGCGTAGAGCGCGACCGGATCGCAGGCGGGAGACCGCGCCAACACGCCGAAGGTCTCGACGAACCAGCTCCGCGCCTCGGCTTCGCCCCGCGCCGTCATCGCGGCGATGGCCGGGTTGCGGGTCGCCTCGGACCAGATGTCGATCCGCAGGATCGCGGTCTCGCGGGTGATCGAGACGAAGTAGCGGGTGATGATGCCGAGGAGCGCCGCGCGGCGGTCGCCGTCGCGCTCCAGCTCGGCCACCAGGCGGGCGCCGCGGGCGCGCTCGCCCTCGGCGAGCCCGAGGACGAGGTCCTCCTTCGAGGCGAAGTAGCGGTAGAAGTTGCCCGGGCTCATCGCCGCCTCGCGGGCGAGGTCCTGCATCGTGGTGCGGTGAAAGCCGTTGCGCACGAAGCAGGCCTCGGCGGCCGCCAGGATGTGCTCGCGCCGGGCCGAGGGCTCGATCCGCGCCGCGACCACCGCGCCGCCGGCGCTCATCGGGCGACGCTCGCCGTGAGCCCGTGCGG
>NZ_VRUX01000073.1:0-12694 GCF_008039885.1 Methylobacterium sp. WL103 | reverse complement strand
CTGCTGGCCGACGCCCCGACGCTGGCGGCGGTCCGCGACCGCTGCCGGGACGCCGGCCTGACGCCGGACGAGGAAGACGGCGCGCTCGTGCTTCAGGACCCTTGGGGGACCCGATTCCGCCTGGTGCCGCAGGCGGGCGTTTTTCGCGAGAGCGAGCCGACGCGCATCCCGGCATCCTAGGGGCGACGCGGGAGCGACCCAGCTGCACGGACGGATGTCGGATCGCCACTCACGTGCGAACCTTGCGGATTGTAGCCTTCGCGACGGCCGGTCCGCCGGGTTGGTCGGAAGTCCGAACGATCGCTCGAAAGCCCTGTCCTCACCACTCCGACGCCATCGCGGGGATGGTTTCGGCGAGGAACGCGACCCAGGCCCGGGTCTTGGCGGCCGGGCGGCGGGTGGGGTGGGTCAAGGCCTGCACCCAGCCGAGATCCATGGTCGGCACGTCGAGGTCGATCTCGACCAGCGCGCCCCGCGACAGCTCGGCCGCGGCGACGAAGCGCGGCCCGTAGACGAGGCCCTGGCCGGCCGCCGCGGCGCGGACCAGCGCCTCCCCGTTGTTGGCGTGCATGCTGCCGCGCACCGGGACGACGACCTCCCCGCCGCGCCCGAAGCTCCAGGTCGAGGTGCCGGCCTGCGAGACGATGGTGTAGCCCAGGCAATCGTGAGCGGTGAGGTCCGCGAGGATCCGGGGCGTCCCCCGTTCGCGCAGGTAGCCGGGTGCGCCGCACAGCGCGATCCGCATCGGCGCGAGCTTGCGCGCGACCAGGCTGCTGTCGACGAGCCGGCCGATGCGCACCGCCACGTCCCACTTCTCCTCGAGCAAATCGACGTAGCGGTCGGTGAAGCCGAACTCGACCGTCACCCGCGGATGGCGCGCATGGAAGGCGGGTAGCAGCGGCGCGAGGTGGAGGACGCCGAAGGTCGCGGGCGCGCTCACCCGCAGCAGCCCCTCGACCTCCAGGGCGCGCGAAGCCGCCTCGCCCTCCGCCTCGCCGATCTCGGCCAGGATGCGCTCGGTCCGTTCCAGGTAGGCGGCGCCGGCCTCGGTCGGCGAGACCCGCCGCGTCGTGCGATGGACCAGCGCGGTCCCCAGCCGCGCCTCCAGCGCATCGATGTGCTTCGTCGCCATGGCCGCGGACATGCGCAGCTCGCGCGCGGCGGCCGAGATGCCGCCGAGGCGGACCACGCGGACGAACACCTCCATGCCGGTCAGACGATCGGCCACGACCTCGTACTCCTGGTGCGAGCAGATCGTCATACAATGTCGATTATCGTATCGGACGGCAAGGTCCATATCCCGGCTTGCGACAGGCGGCGCCCCCGAACCGGGCCTCCTCCCGGATGACCTCCGCCGACGCCGGACCCGCGTCCGATCCAACTGATCCAAGACGGAGTACACCCATGACCATCGCCGTGACCGGTGCCACCGGCCAGCTCGGGCGCCTCGTGATCGAGCGCCTGAAGGCCGAGGTTCCCGCCGACGCCGTCGTCGCGCTCGTCCGCTCGCCCGACAAGGCGGCCGGCCTCGGCGTCGCCGCCCGCGCCTTCGACTACGCCAAGCCCGACACGATGGCCGCCGCCCTGGAGGGCGTGGAGACGCTGCTGCTGATCTCGTCGAGCGAGGTCGGCCAGCGCGCCGTGCAGCACCGCAACGTCATCGAGGCCGCCAAGCGTGCCGGCGTCGGGCGCATCGTCTACACCAGCATCCTGCACGCGGACCGCTCGCCGATCAGCCTGGCCGAGGAGCATCGCGCGACCGAGGCGGATCTGGCCGCGTCCGGCATCCCCGCCACGATCCTGCGCAACGGCTGGTACGTCGAGAACTACACCGCCTCGATCCCGCCGGCGCTCGCCAACGGCGCCTTCGTCGGCAGCGCCGGCGACGGCAAGCTGTCCCTGGCGTCACGCGCCGACTACGCCGACGCCGCGGTCGCGGTGTTGACCGGCCAGGGTCATGAAGGCCGCACCTACGAGCTCGCCGGCGACGACGCCGTGACGCTTTCCGATCTCGCCGCCGAGCTGTCGAAGGCGGCCGGGCGCGCGATCCCCTACCAGAACCTGCCGCAGGACACCTATGCCGGCATCCTCAAGGGCGCCGGCATCCCCGACGCCTTCGCCGAAGGGCTCGCCGCCTGGGACGTCGACGCCTCGCAGGGCGCGTTGTTCGACGACGGCCGCCAGCTCTCCCGGCTGATCGGCCGCCCGACCACCCCGCTGGCGCAGGCGGTCCGCGACGCCCTGCCGGCCGCCTGAAGAAGGAAAACGTTTCGATGAAGACCATCGCCTGTGGCGGCGCGCTCGGCCTCGACGGGCTCTCGATCGTCGACGGCCTCGATCCCGGCGCGCCCGGGGCCGGCGAGGTGCGCGTGCGCATCCACGCCAGCTCGCTCAACTTCCACGACCTCGCCGTCGTCACCGGGCGCATGAAGACCGCCCCCGGGCGCGTGCCGATGTCCGACGGCGCCGGGATCGTCGAGGCCGTGGGCGCGGGCGTCGCCGACCTGTCGGTGGGGGACCGCGTCGTCTCGACGTTCTTCCCGCACTGGATCGACGGCGAGCCCACGGTCGCCGACTTCTCGACCACGCCGGGTGACGGCGTGGACGGCTACGCCCGCGAGGTCGTGGTCGCGCCGGCCAGCGGCTTCACCCGCGCGCCGGCCGGCTACAGCCACGCGGAGGCGGCGACGTTGACCACCGCTGGGCTGACGGCCTGGCGGGCGCTGGTGGCGAATGGCGGTCTCAAGGCGGGCGACAGCGTGCTGGTGCTCGGCACCGGCGGCGTGTCGATCTTCGCGCTCCAGATCGCCCAGGCGATGGGGGCGACCGTCATCGCCACCTCGTCCTCCGACGCGAAGCTGGAACGCGCCCGCGGGCTCGGGGCGGACCACCTCGTCAACTATCGCACCCGGCCCGACTGGGGCATGGCGGTGCGCGACCTGACCGGCGGGCGCGGCGTCGACCACGTGGTCGAGGTCGGCGGTGCCGGCACGCTCGCAGAGTCGATCGTGGCGGCACGGGTCGGCGGCCACATCGCGCTGATCGGCGTGCTCACCGGGCCGGCCGGCCCGGTGCCGACCGCGGCGCTGATGGCACGCCAGCAGAGGCTTCAGGGCCTGATCGTCGGCAGCCGCCGCCTCCAGCAGCAGATGATCCGCGGCCTGGAGGCGACGGGCCTGCGTCCGGTGATCGACCGCAGCTTCGCGCTGGACGACATCGCCGAGGCCTTCCGCCTGCAGCAGGCCGGCGGTCACTTCGGCAAGATCGCCCTCGAATATTGATCGCGCGGAAGAGACGGCCTCCGCTTCGATCGCGCGGAGGCCGTGTCACACCTCCGGCACCGGATACCGGCTCAGGTCCGGCTCCTTGGCGCGGCCGGCGGTGAAGCGCGCAGCCAGGCGGCGGGCGGGCTTGGTGCTCGCGATGCGCAGGGCGCCGTGGAGCAGGCGGATGCCGAGGCGGGTGTTCGGGTTCATCAGCTTCGGCGCGATCTTCGGCACGCCCTGCCCGTCCTCGACCATCGGGCGCATCGCGCGCTCGTAGGCGGCGAAGGCTGCCGCGACGTCGTCGGCGGCGGCCAGCTCCGCGGCGAGGACGTAGGCGCCGGCGACGGCCAGCGTCGTGCCGATCCCGGCGAGCGGCGTGGCGCACCAGGCCGCGTCTCCGGTGACCGCCACGCGGCCGCCGGACCACCGCGGCATCCGCACCTGGCGCAGCACGTCGAAGTAGAAGTCCGCGGTGGCGTCGAGGCCGGACAGGACGCGCGCGGCCTGCCAGCCGGCGTCGGCGAAGCGTTCGCGCAGGTAGGCCTTCTGCCGGGCGGCGTCCCAATCCTGCTCGCCGCCCGGGGGCTGGCGCAGGGTCAGCATCGCGCGGGTGGTGCCGTGCTGGTCGGGACGCAGCGAGTTCATCCTCAACGCCTGGACGAAAGAGCCCGATCGCTTCAGGATCAACCCGTCACACCTCATCCTCCGACAATACACCTAGCTTGCGACCTGGCCGAATGGGTTGGGAAGGTCGTGGAGGCACCTGGGCTCGGGAAGGTGCTTCACGCCATCCGTCACCGACTCATGACGTGCTGCCGCTCCGCTGGCGTTGAGGAGCAGTATGTAGAGGCCATCGCCGTCCACGCTCCTGGTAGCCAGAACCGGCAGTACGGGGATTTCCACTTGTGGTGCTTGCGAGAGAAATAGCGAAGCTACACAACTCAAGGGTTGAAGGCGTGCATATTCCACGTCAAGATTCGCCTTAATAAATTACTGAAATGGTGATTCGTGATAGACAAATTGAGCGGTCTTACCCCATCAGAGCAGTACCTTGGAAGAATTTGCAGAAACACCTTTCTTAGCCTTTGGAGTTACGCAAACCCTTTCACTAACCGCGGGGCAAATTCACGAAATCCACAAGGTAAAGAGTTATGCGACCTATTAGTGGTATTCGGCCGAGATGTAATCATATTTTCTGATAAGTCTTGCGATGTGCCAACCTCGAACGATATCCAGATAGATTGGAACAGATGGTACAAACGGGCGATTGAAAAGTCCGCGGAGCAAATATACGGTGCAGAGCGATGGATCAGAAAACATCCACATAGAATCTATCTAGACAAAAACTGCACTTCTAAGTTCCCTATTAACATACCCACAATTGAAAATATCCGCTTCCACCGTATCGTTGTCGCCTTAGGTGCCGGCCAACGAGCAGCACAATATTTTGGGGGCGGAAGTCGTGGAATTCTAGTTTTAATTCCTTCCATAATAGGGGGTCTTCATTATAATACGTCGCCTCCTTTCGGCCCATTCAGGATTGGTCAGCCAAATCCATCCAAGGGTTTTGTCCATATTTTTGACGACGTAACCTTAGATATCGTAATGGGAGAACTCAATACTATCTATGACTTCGTCAATTACCTTAATAAAAAAGAAAAGTTTTTATTAAGTTCGAGGGTTGGTATATGTCACGGCGAAGAAGAATTACTAGGTTTTTATTTGAGTAACATTTATACGGAGGGGGTTCCCTCGTTTGATTTGCCAGATCTGCCGCAATTTGCTGATACGTCGCTTATTTTATTGGAAGGCTTGTGGGACGAATTTATAAGTAGTGATTTGTATAGAGTTCAAAACGATATTAAGCGGGCCAGTCTTTTAATTGACACCTTGATCGAAAATGCTTCTACACACATTCAGGAGGGAACTCTTGCATACGGTAGAGAATATACGTTTCATTCCCACGAAGAAAATATGAGGTTTATGGCTGCGGAGTCACGAAATGCTCGGAGTATGTTTGCTCATGCCATATTACAAAAAATTTCAACTACTTCACCCAATATGCGAACCAGCATAGTCCTACCATCTACCTATGACGACAGAAAGTTTGTGTTTCTACTCGTCTCCCGAGTTGCCAGTCAAACACAACACGCCTTTCGAATTGCAAGGCAAAACATGCTTCAAGCCTATGCTCATGTCGTCAAATCTTTAAATCCAAGCATCAGGTTTGTGTATGGAATTGTTACTGAGTCTGGCAAAAATAAAACGGGGAGATCAGAGGATTTTATGAGTTTCGATTTTGCCGAATGGACAGAAGAAGATCAGTTATTAGCAAAACGAGTGCAGTCTGAAATGAAAATACTCGACGAAGTTAACCCAAGAACCATATTCGATCCTCCAAACATATCAAGATACGCTCCTGATTTAGGAAATCGAAAAGTGCGGCGCAAGCGAAAATCTTCGAAGAAGCGCAAGGATTGGTTATCGTAAATAATTCTTGATCGATATAACAAATTTGTCGCTTGCCGATTCAGCGCTAGCTTCTTGCTTGCCCGCTCGCGATCCTGTCCACGCGCTCGTTCAGCTCATGCCCAGCGTGGCCCTTCACCCACGTCCACGCCACGCTCTCGTGCCGCGCCACCGCCATCTCCAGCAAGCGCCACAGCTCAACGTTCGCCCCCGGCTTGCCGCCCGCTGCCTTCCGTCCCCGGAGCTTCCATTTCGGGAGCCATTACGAGAAGCCCTGGATCACGTACTTGCTGTCCCCGAGCATGTTGACGAAGGCGCCGGAGCGTAGCCCATTCAGCCCGGCGATTGCAGCAGACAGTTCCATCTTGTTGTTCGTGGTCGCGGCATTCGGGCGCCCGCTCGACGACGGTGACGTCGAAGCCGGAGCGCCCCAGCCACCACGCCGCGGTGTTGCCGGCGACGCTGGCGCCGGTGATCAGGATGCGGCGGGGCATGCGGGGCTCGTGGTGGACGGATCAGGGCCCCGCCGCGCCGGCGCGGTTGACCGCCCGCCGCAGGGTGCGGGACAGGTCCTCCACCGAGTAGGGCTTCTTCAGGAGCGGGAAGCCGTGGGTGCCCTGCTCGGCGATGACGTGGCTGTAGCCGGAGGCGAGCACGACCGGCAGGCCGGCTTGGCGGTGGCGGATCTCCCGCGCCATGTCGATGCCGTTCATCCCCGGCATCACCACGTCGGAGAACACCACGTCGAAGCGCGGGGACGCGGAGAGCACCGTCAGGGCCTCCTCCGCGCTCATCGCCCACACGGTCTCGTAGCCGAGCTCGCGCAGGGCCTGGGTGGCGAAGGAGCCGACCTCCTGGTTGTCCTCGACCACGAGGACGCGGGTGCCGTGCCCGTCGGCCAGGGGCTCGGGCTCGCCGTCGTCCTCGGCCGCCACCGAGCGCCCGACCTCGCGGGGCAGGTACAGGGTGAAGGTCGTGCCCTCGCCCAGCGTGCTCTCGACCACGACCTCGCCGCCCGACTGCTTGGCGAAGCCGAACACCTGCGACAGGCCGAGCCCGGTGCCCTGGCCGACGCCCTTGGTGGTGTAGAAGGGCTCGAAGATCCGGTCGAGGTCGGCGGTCGCGATGCCGGTGCCGGTGTCGCGGACCGTGACGGCGACTAAGTCGCCGGCGACGCGGGGATGGGCGCGCACCGCCGGGATGGCGGAGGCGCGACGGACGTTGATGTCGAGGCGGCCCTCCCCGTCCATCGCGTCCCGGGCGTTGATGGCCATGTTGACGAGCGCGGTGTCGAACTGGCTCGGGTCGGCGTCGATCAGGTAGGGCACCTCGTTGCCGCGCCCGTCGCGGTTGGCGGCGACGTCGGTGACCACGCGGATGCGGGCGCCGGTGAGCGTGCCGACCATGTCGGCGACCGAGGCGACGCTGCGGCCGACGTCGAACACCTCCGGGGTCAGGGACTGGCGCCGGGCGAAGGCGAGCAGCTGCCCGGTGAGCTTGGCGGCGCGGGTGACCGTGTCGGAGATCGCGCCGATGTAGCGCTGGCGGCGCTCCTCCGGCAGGTCGGGGCGCTTGAGCAGGTCGGTCGAGGACCGGATCACCGTCAGCAGGTTGTTGAAGTCGTGCGCGACGCCGCCGGTGAGCTGGCCGACCGCCTCGAGCTTCTGCGACTGGCGCAGCTGCTCCTCCAGGGCGCGGCGCTCGGTGACGTCGCGGCCGGCGGCGTAGAAGTGGTCCTCCTGCGGGATCGCGTTCCACGACACCCAGCGGTAGCCGCCGTCGGCGGTGAGCATGCGCACGTCGAGGCTGTCCAGCACCTGGCCGGCGCGCAGCTGCTCGAAGGCGACGGAGGCGGCCGCCTTGTCCTCGGGGTGGACGTAGTCGCTGAACGAGGTGCGCACGAGCTCGAAGGCGGACCAGCCCAGCATCCCGTTCCAGGCCGGGTTGACCGAGCGGTAGAGGCCGTCGAAGCCGCAGACCACGAGGAGGTCGCGGCTGGCCCGCCAGACCAGGTCGCGCTCCGTGGTCCGGTCGCGGGCGGTGTCGCGCAGGACGCTCTCGGCCTTCTGCCGGTCGGTCACGTCGTTGAACAACAGGGCGACGCGGTGCTGCACGGGATCGCCGATGCGCAGGGCCTGGACCTCGAACCAGCGGCCGAGCGCGACGACCCCGCTCTCGAAGCGGACGGCCCGGCCGGTCAGGGCGACCTTTCCGTAGGTGTCGAGCCAGCTCCGCTCGAGGTCGGGCACCACCTCGCTCACCCACTTGCCGACCACGTCGTCGAGGCCGGTGTGGCGCGAGAAGGCGGGGTTGGCCTCGACGAAGCGGTAGTCGACCGCGCGGCCGTCGGCGTCGAACCGCAGCTCGATCACGCAGAAGCCGGCGTCGAGCGCGTTGAACAGGGTGCGGTAGCGCGCCTCGCTCTCGGCGAGCATGCCCTCCTCGGTGCGGAACCGGGTGACGTCGAGCTGGCTCGCGAAGAAGTAGCGCAGGTGGCCCTCGGGGGTGAAGACCGGGCTGACGTAGAGCTCGTTGCGGAAGGTCGAGCCGTCGCGGCGGTAGTTCAGGATCTCGACGACCACGTCGCGCCGCGCGGCGATGGCGTCGCGCACCTTGGCGATGTCGGACGGGTCGGTGTCCGGCCCCTGCAGGAAGCGGCAGTTGCGGCCGATCAGCTCCTCGGCCGAGTAGCCGCACAGGACCTGGAACGCCCGGTTGGCGAAGACGATCGGGTTGTCCGGCAGGTTCGGGTCGGTGACGATCTGCGGCATGCGGGTCTTCTCCGCCGCCGTGAACAGCAGGTCGACGTCCGCCCCGGAGGTGCGCTGGCCCTCCTGTGGCAGGCGCACATGCGCGGCGTTGCGCTCGCGCAGGCGCGCGACTTCGGCCTCGAGTCTCCGGTTCTCGCTGCGCAGGCGCTCGATCTCGTCGTCCATGCCGTCCATTTCCAGGGACATGTTCCGGGAGGCTCGCCGCCTCCGGAACACCCGTTCGCGAACGGTCCGCGGCGACGGCGGAGCGCCCGTCCGGACGCCCGTGATGCCGCCGGCCTTCATGCGTCAGGCGATCGCGTCCGGTCAACGCGGGGGGCGCAGGGGGCATCGCGGACGGTCGCCGCAGGCCGATCCCGAGCGGTCGGAAACCGATGCCCGGCCTCCACGCCGGACCATCCGAGAAGGAGCAGGAAGCCTTGGCACCCAGCGTCGGATTTCCATCGCCGGACGCTGCGACGCAGCGAACGATCATCCCCTGTTGGAACGCGATCGGGCCGAAGGTGTTTTAGGTCCCATACGCATCACGACAGGAGAACTCGAATGCGCAAGCTCGCACTCGCTTCCACCGCGCTGCTCGGCCTCGGCCTGCTGGCGTCGGCGCCCGCCGAGGCCCGCGGCTGGGGTTACGGCGGCGGCTACGGTCACGGTGGCTACGGTCACGGCGGCTACGGCTATCGTGGCGTCGGCTTCCGCGGCGGCTACGGCGGATACCGTGGCTACGGCGGATACGGACGCGGCTACGGCTACCGCCGCGGCATCGGCCCGGGCGCGGCCATCGGCCTCGGCATCGCCGGCCTCGCAGCCGGCGCGATCGTCGCGAATTCCTACGGCGGCTATGGTGGTTACGGCGGATACGGCTACGGCCGCCCGGTCGGCTATTACGGCGGCTACGGCTACGCGCCGGCCTACGGTTACGCCCCGGCCTACGGCTACGGCTACCCGGCCTACGGCTACTGACGAACGGACGCGCGGGCGGGCATCGCCCGTCCGCAGCGGTTCATCGATCGAGGGCGCCCGACGCGAGTCGGGCGCCCTCCTTCGTGTTCGGTCGCGAGGTGAGCGCGGCGCGGCCGCCGGCCCGTCACCGGGCCGGGACCACCATCCGGAAATGCAGCCCGGCGGCGTCGATGGTGCGCTCGAAGCGGCCGGCGAGGCTGCGCTCGATCGTCTGCTTGAGAAGGCGCGAGCCGAACCCGGTGCCGTCGGCCTTGGTGGTCCCGGACGCCGCGCCGGCCTCGGTCCAGTCCAGCGTCAGCACGTCGTCGGCGAACCGCGCCACGAGGTCGAGGGTGCCGCCGCCCGCCAGCGCGCCGTACTTGGCGGAGTTGGTGGCGAGCTCGTGGAAGATCATCGCATAGTCGTTGACCTTGTCGCGCGGCGCCACGACCGCGTCCGCCACGTCCACGGTGATGTCGGCGCCGCGCAGGTACGGCGCCAGGATGCGCTCGGCGAGGTCGCGCAGGCGCACGTCGCCCTGGTCGGCCCCACTGGCGCGCATCGCCAGGGCGGTCGCCTCGTGCAGCACGCCGAAGCGCTGCGACAGGTCCTCGGCGAAGTTCGGCGTCGAGGTCGCCTCCCTTGCGACGATGGCGGTGAGCGCGCGGGCGACCGTGAACATGTTCGAGACGCGGTGGGCGAGCTCGGCGGTCAGCAGCCGCTCGGCCTCCTCGGCGCGCTTGCGGTCGGTGATGTCGAGGAAGATGGCCTGGACCCATTCGCCGACCCGGCCGGCCTCGCCGCCGACGCCGCGCGCCGAGATCCAGCGCGCGTCGGCGCCCTCGCCGATGCGGAAGTCGAAGCTGTAGGCGTGCGGGTCGACGGCGCTCGCCGCCCAATCGCGCATCATCGCCGGGCGGTCCTCGGCGTTCACCCGCGCGAAGAGGGCGTCGATGCCGACCACCGGCTCCGTCGTCTCCCAGAACGCGCGGCAGAGTTCGTCGAGCTGGGCGAGGCGCCGCTCCGGCGACCACGCCCAGAGGCCGACGCCGCCCCGATGGATCGCCGCGGTGAAGCTCGCGAGCGTCCACGCTTCGCCGGTGAGATCCGTGCCCTGCGCCATGCGTCCTTCCGAATCGAGCTGTTCGCATCCTGCCGGAATTCGGCCCGGATGCAGGCGCGGCGCCGTCTCGACGGAAGGGAACTCGGATCCGGCGCCTTTGCTCCGGTCGCGATGTCGCGATGCGGCACCCGCACGAGACCGTCACGCGCGAGGGATGCAGTCGGGCGTCAGCCTTCGGCCCGTTCCACGAAGCGCCGGCATCCGAACACCTCGCTGTCGCGCGATCGCTGAAGGATTCCTTCGCGCGCAGCTACGCGCCCCCTCGATCCCGAGGGGCTTGTGGCCGGACACCCAGTCCCTGTCGGACTCCCGACCTCAGTGATGCCCGGCCATGTGGCGGCCGATTGTGGCCACCTCGGCGGTGGCGGCCGGCGTCTCGTAGACGAGGCGGCCCTCCGACATCACCACGATGCGGTCGGACAGCTCCAGGATCTCGTCGAGGTCTTCGCTGATCAGCAGCACCGCGGCGCCGGCGTTGCGCGCGGCCACGATCCGGTTGCGGATCTCCGAGACGGCGGAGAAATCGAGGCCGAAGCACGGGTTGACCACGATCAGGAGGTCGACCGGGTCGGTCAGCTCGCGGGCGAGCACCGCCCGCTGCACGTTGCCGCCGGACAGGGTGGCGATCGGCGCCTCCGAGGAGGCGGTCTTCACCTTGAACCGCTCGATCAGGTCGCGTCCGCGCCGGGCCATCGCCCCCCGGTCGAGCCAGAAGGTCGGCTTGGCCGTGGGGTCGTCGCCGCGCCGGTCGAAGGCGCGAAAGCCCAGGTTCTCGACCACCGACATCCGCGGCGCGCAGGCGTTGCGCAGCGGCTCCTCCGGGATGAACCGGACTTTTCGCGCGCGGCTCTCGGCGCGGGTGCCGGCATAGGGCGCGCCGGCCACCACCACCCGGCCGCCGGTGGCGCGGACCTGCCCGCCGAGCACGTCGGCCAGCTCCTTCTGGCCGTTGCCCGAGACGCCGGCGATGCCGACGACCTCGCGGGCGCGAACGCTGAGCGCGTCGATCGCGATGTGGCGCAGGCCCGAGGCGTCGGTGGCGGTGACGCCCGCGATGCGCAGGACCTCGCGGGTTTCGTCGGGCGCGCCGACGCGGGCGGCCGGCACGCGCACCTTGCGCTCGCCCATCATCATCGCCGCCATGTCGTCGCGGGAGAGTTCGCCGACCGCGCCGCCGCCCACGAGCTTCCCGCGCCGGAGCACGCTCAGGCTCCGGGCGAAGGTCTCGACCTCGCGGAACTTGTGGCTGATCATGAGCACGGTGAGGTCGCCGCGATCGGTCATCGCGCGGAGCAGCCCCAGCACCTCCTCGGCCTCGGCCGGCGTCAGGACCGAGGTCGGCTCGTCGAGGATCAGGAAGCGGGCTTCGTGATAGAGCTGCTTGACGATCTCGAGCTTCTGCTTCTCGCCCGCCGCCAGCTCCGCCACCGGCCGGTCGAGGTTCAGCCGGAACGGCATGCCGGCCATGAAGGCGGAGAGCCGCGCGCGCTCGCGGCCCCAGGCGATCACGGAGGGCGCGTCGGCGCGGCTGATGACGAGGTTCTCGGCTCCGGTGAGCGAGGGCACCAGCGTGAAGTGCTGGTAGACCATGCCGAGTCCGCGCCCCTGCGCGCCCTTCGGGTTGGTGATCTCGGCTTCGCGTCCGTCGACCAGCACCGTGCCGGCGCTCGGGGCGTAGAAGCCCATCACGCACTTCACCAAGGTCGACTTGCCGGCGCCGTTCTCGCCGAGCAGCGCGTGGAAGCCGCCGGCCGCGATCTTCATCGACACGTCGTCGAGGGCGGCGAAGGCGCCGAAGCGCTTCGTCATGCCGACGGTCTCGACGCCGATGGCGCGCGGCGGGACGGGCGTCGGGACCGGGGCTGGCGACGTCATGGGCGGCCTCTCACGGCGCGTGGGCGATGATCGCGACGGGGCCGCCGCCATCCGGCCCCTGATGCTCGGCGCCGCCCGAGACGTAGAGTTCGGCATGGCCGACGAGGCCGGCGAGCACCCCGCCGACGAAGCCGCGGGCGTGGCGGGTCGCGGCGAGGTCGGAATCGGTGAGCATGGTGGTGCGACGCCCGCGCAGGCGGCCGTCCGACGGGGCCTCGGCCTTGGCCAGCAGCGCCACGAGCCGTTCGCGC
>NZ_VRUX01000739.1:0-1815 GCF_008039885.1 Methylobacterium sp. WL103 | reverse complement strand
CCGCCGGAGCGCCTCGCGCTTGCCCGCGCCGCCCACCAGGAACAGGATCAGGGCGGAGGAGGCGATCGCCTTGAAGGTCAGCGTCACCCGCGGCACGAACGGCGCCAGGCCGGCCTCCGGCACGGGCGCCACGAGGGCGTCCGTCACGGACAGGGCGGGCTTGCCGGGAAACAGCGAGGCGGTGTGGCCGTCCTCGCCGAGGCCGAGCAGGACGCAGTCGAACAGCGGACGGGCGGGGTCGAGCCGGTCGGCGCCATAGAACGCGAGGAGCGTGCGGGAATAGGCCTCGGCCGCCGCCTCCGGCCCGAGGTCGGTCGGGATGAAGTGCAGGTGCGCCGCCGGCAAAGCCGTGCCGTGGCCGAAGGCCTCGCGCACCATGCGGACGTTGCTGTCGGCATGGTCCCACGGCACGGCGCGGTCGTCGCCGAAGAACCAGTGGACCCGGTCCCAGGGCACGCGGCCGACATGATCCGGCCCGGCGAGCAGGGCGTAGAGGCGCTTGGGCGTCGATCCGCCGGACAGCGCGATCGCGATCCGCTCGGATCGCGAGGCCTCGCAGGCCGCGATCAGGCGCTCGGCAGCCTCGCGGGCCACCGCGTCGGCATCGGGCAGGACCACGGCGTCGGGCGGCAGCGCGCCCATCATGACTTTTTGGGCTCCTGGTGGCCGCCGAACCCCTTGCGCATCGCCGACAGCATCTTGTCGGCGTAGGAGGCGTCCTCGCGCGAGCGGAACCGGCGGTAGAGCGCGTTCGACAGCACCGTGGCCGGCACGGATTCCTCGATCGCCGCGTTGATCGTCCAGCGGCCCTCGCCGGAATCCTCGACGTAGCCGGAATAGTCCTCGAGCTTCTCGTCGGTCGCCAGCGCGCTCGCCGTGAGGTCGAGGAGCCAGGACGAGACCACGCTGCCGCGGCGCCAGACCTCGGCGATGTCGCCGAGGTTGAGGTCGAACCGGCGCTCGGGGGGCAATGCCTCGCTGTCGGCGTGCTTGAGGATGTCGAAGCCCTCGGCATAGGCCTGCATCAGGCCGTATTCGATGCCGTTGTGGATCATCTTGACGAAGTGGCCCGCCCCGCTCGGGCCGGCATGGATGTAGCCCTGCTCGGCGCGGGGGTCGCGGCCGTCGCGCCCCGGCGTCTTCGGGATGTCGCCGATCCCCGGCGCGAGGGTCGCGAAGACCGGGTCGAGGCGATCGACGGCCGCCTTGTCGCCGCCGATCATCATGCAGTAGCCGCGCTCCAGCCCCCAGACGCCGCCGGAGGTGCCGACGTCGACGTAGTGGATGCTCCGGTCCTTGAGCTCGCCCGCGCGGCGCACGTCGTCGCCGTAGAACGAGTTGCCGCCGTCGATGATCACGTCGTCGGCCTGCATCAGGCCGGACAGCGCCTTCACCGTGGCTTCCGTGATCGCGCCCGCCGGCAGCATCACCCAGGCGGCCCGCGGGACGTCGAGCTTGGAGACGAAGTCCTCCAGGCTGTCGGCGCCGACCGCGCCGGCCTCGACCAGCGCCTTCACCGCCTCCGGGTTCTGGTCGAAGACCACCGCCGTGTGCCCGTCGCGCAGGAGGCGCCGGACGATGTTGCCGCCCATCCGGCCGAGGCCGATCATCCCGAGCTGCATGTTTGGCACTCCTCTGAGGCTCTGTGAGGCTCTGTCGGTGGCGGCCCGCCGCACCCGCCCGCGCCCGCGAGGGGCCCCGGGCGCGGCGATCCGTCGAGAGGCTTAGCCCGCCGCGGCGGTCAGGGCCGCGGCGATCCGCTTCAGGCCGGCCGGGACGTCGCCGCCCTTGATGTGGACCCGGAGCGCCCGGCGG
>NZ_VRUX01000738.1:0-1815 GCF_008039885.1 Methylobacterium sp. WL103 | reverse complement strand
GGGTGGGCGAGGGCGCCCGCGGGAGGGCCGGCGGCCATGGATCCGGACTCCGTCATCGGCTGCACCTCATCGTGCGGTTCGGGCATCTTGGGGCTCACCGCGTCTGCTGCCGGCTGACGCCGAAGCGCATCACCGTCAGGGCCGCCTCCTGGGGAGCGGCCTCGGCCTCCGGCGGACGGCCGGAATCGGCGAGGCTGCGCAGGGCGAGCGAGAGGGAGCCGACCTTCTGGGCCAGCGTGATCTTCTCGGCCTGGCCGGGGGTCAGGGCGAGGGTGGCGGTCTCGCCAGTGACGACGTTGGTGCCGTTCTTCTCCTGGATCAGCTGGCCGACGGCGAGGACGCGCACGTCGGTCAGGATGGTCTGGGAGACCTGGACGTCGCTGCCGGTCGACTTCGAGTTTTCCTCGTCCCGGAAGGTGCGGATCACGTCGACGCGGTCGTTGGGCAGGATGAAGCCGCCGGCCGAGTTGGTGCCGCGGCTGTCGGTGACGATCGCCACGGCGCGCATCCCGGCGGGCAGGATCGCGGCCATGAAGCCGCTGTCGGGGCGCACGAGCTTCTGCGGACGGATCGGCTCGCCGGACAGGAAGGCCGAGCGGGTCGTCGCGCCGGCCGTCTCCTCCAGCGCCTTCGGCACGTCCTTGCGAGTGATGTAGCCCGGGGTCAGCGCGTCGTCGGGCCATTTCTGCCAGCGCAGGTCGGCCGGCTGCAGCACCTGCCCCATCGGCAGCTCGGCGGCCGCGACGAGGACGTCGGTGGTCGGCGCCGCGGGCGCCTCGACCTTGACGACCGTCGGCGGGGGCGGCGGGTCGCCGCCGCTCATCAGGAGAGCCGCTCCACCGCCCGCGACGAGGGCGATGGCGAGGACGGCAAGACGCGCTGGTTTCATCGTCGGGCCAAAGCAGGGGACGGCAGGAGTGCCATCCGTTTCCCGACGGTAGGGGCGAAGTCCTCAAATTAGGGTTAAGGAGCGATGACCGCCCGGTTTTTGCCGATGTCCTGTTGCGGACGGCCCCGGAATCAACCGCCGAGGGCGCGCGTCCAGACCAGCGTCTCGGGCAGGATCATCAGGGCGGAGGCCGCCAGCGCGATACCGTAGGGGATGCCGGTCTTGGCGTCGTGCAGGTGCAGCGCGAAGGGCAGGCGGGCGACGGTCCGAGGCAGGGGATGGCTGCGCGCGAGCAGGATCGCCAGGGTCAGCGCCCCGCCGAAGATCGAGGCGACCAGAAGGTAGTCGAGGAGCTGGTCGAACCCGATCCACAGCGCGGTCGCCGCCGCGAGCTTGGCGTCGCCGCCGCCGATCTTGCCCAGCGCGAACAGGGTAAAGGTGACGGCGAGCACGAGCGCGCCGGCCGCGAGGTGCATCCCGATCTCGGGCAGGCTGAACAGGCCGGTGGCGGCCACCGCGCAGAAGCCGGCGATCAACGCCAGCGAAATGCGGTTCGGGATCAGCATCGTGAGGAGGTCGCTCGCCGCGGCGTAGGCCATGAAGAACGGGAAGACGACGAGGAGTCCGAAGCCCGCCAGACCGGTGCTTGCCATCACGCTCGCCATGACCGTTGCCATCATCCTTGCCGCCGCGGTCGACCCGACCGTCGAGGTGGCGTTCGAGGCCCAGTGTCGGGCGAGGGCATGAAGAAAGCGCAAATCACGGCTGGGAGAGCCGGGGCGTCGCGCAAGACGCCGGCCTCGCGGCCGACGACGCGAAGCCGATCCCGCCACCGCGGGATCGGCTTTGGCCCGCGAGGGGGCAGGGCGTGCGCGACCGCGACCGGACGCACCCCGACGTGTCGTTGCGCGGCCGCGACGAGCGGG
>NZ_VRUX01000737.1:0-1818 GCF_008039885.1 Methylobacterium sp. WL103 | reverse complement strand
CCCGCGCTGCGCCGCCGAGATCGCCGAGGGTGCGGCGGCGTTCGTGCCCGGCGCCTGGAGCCTGGCGGTCGACATCCTCGACGACGCCTTGGGGATCGGGCGTCAGGCGCCGGACGTGGACCTCATCGCCGCCCGGGGCCGCCTCGATGCCGCGCGGGCGGTCGCCCACGCCTGAGCGGCGCCGCGCCTCAGGCGGCTGCGGAGGCCGCGTCCAGGTCGAGCTCCACGGTCTCGCAGTTGTCGAGCCAGATCCCGGTCAGGTGGAAGAAGAACGTGCCGTGGCCGACCACCGCGATGGTCGCCTCCGGACGCGCCCGCAGCCATTCGCGGAAGCCGGCGACGCGCTGGTCGAACAGGTGCCGCGGCTCGACAGGATGCCGGCCGTCCTCGACGCCCTCCTCGGCGTGCCACCACACCTCGGGAAGGTGCCCGACATCGAGATGCGGGAATTCCGCCGCGATCTCCGAGGCGACCCGGCCGACGTCGCAGCTGCTCTCCTGGCACTCCCGGTGCAGCACCTCGACCAGGATCTTCGGCTCGGCCGGATGGTCGGCGAAGGCCAGCGCCGTGGTCTCGATCGCCCGTGTCAGGGGCGACACCACCACGAGGTCGAAGGGGATCTCGGCCAACGCCGCCCGCGCCGCGCGCGCCTGCCCCTGGCCGCGCGGGGTGAGGCGGGCGTCGCGGTGGTCGGGATCGCGGCCAGTGGCGCGGTGGGCGGCGTTGAAAGTCGATTCGCCATGTCGGAGGCAGACGATGCGGGTCGGGCCGTTCATGCGGGTCAAAGGTCTCATCGGTTCGGGCGAAGGATCAGGACAACAGTCAGGCGAAGCGGCCGCCGCGCTGGATCACCTCGATCTTGTAGCCGTCGGGGTCGGTGGCGAAGAAGAACGTCCCGAGTTCGGCGTCGCCGTGCTTGAGGGTCTTCACGTCGGTGGCCGGAAGCCCCTCGCGGGTGAAGCGGGCATGCTCGGCTGCTAGGTCTTCAACCACCACGGCGACGTGGCCGTAGCCGTCGCCGAGGTCGTAGGCCTTGGTCCGGTCCTTGTTCACCGTCAGCTCGATCTCGAACGGCGAGTCCGGCGCGCGCATGTAGACCAACGTGAAATCCGGGAAGTCGAAGCGGTCGGACACCCCGAGCCCGAAGGCCGTCTCGTAATAGGCGACGGAGCGCGTCTCATCGCGGACGCGGATCATCGCATGGACGGGCTTGGCCATTCTTCGCTCGCGGCTGGCAAGGTTCTCGGGTCTCCCGGACATGTGGCGCGATCCTCCGGTATGGAAAGGGCAGAAGCCGTGCGCCCCATCGCTGGCAGCCCCGCGCGCTTGCCGTAGAAGGCAAGGCGACCCTGCCGACCGATCGAGGCGCTCCGCATGACCGCTCCCATCCTGCTCGCCACCAGCCAGCCGCCCGACGAGGAAGCCGCCTGGCGCGAGGCGCTGGCCCGCGCGATGCCGGACGAGCGCCTCGTCACCGCCGCCGACGCCTTCGACCGGTCGGCGGTCACCATCGCGATCGTCGCCAACCCGCCGCCGGGGGCGCTCGCCGGCCTGCCGGCCCTAGCCTGGGTCCACAGCCTGTGGGCCGGGGTCGAGCGCCTGTTGCAGGACGCGACGCTACCGCCGGTGCCGGTCGTCCGGCTCGTCGATCCGACCCTGGCCCGCGCGATGGCCGAAACCGTCGCGGCGGCCGTGCTCGCCCTGCACCGCGATCTTCCCGTCTACGCTGCGCAGCAGCGCCGGCGGGAATGGCGCCAGCATCCGGCCCGCGCCGCCGGGCAGCGCCCGGTGGCGATCCTCGGCATGGGCGAGATGGGT
>NZ_VRUX01000736.1:0-1825 GCF_008039885.1 Methylobacterium sp. WL103 | reverse complement strand
AGGTAGATGTAGTCCTCGTAGCGGTCGAGGAACGTCTGCTGCTCGCGCTCGAAATAATCCACCGCGCCTGGATGGTTCGGCAGCCGCGCCGTGGCGAAGCGGGCGTCGTCGACGAGGCCGGCCGAGACCGCGCGTGCCACCGTCGCCTCGATCATTTCGAAGAACGCGCTCGCATCCTCGCCGCGGGCGCGGGCGCGCTTCTCGACCCGGCGCCGGAGCGTCCGGCGCAGCATCTCCACCGAGGCGCTGTAGCGCTCCAGGTAATGCAGCGCCGCCCGCTCGACATAGGTCGCGGTGACGGGGGGCGTCGGCCGCGCCGCGCGGTTCGCCCCGGGTTCTGCAACGGTTGCGCGTTTCACGTGTTCTTCACGATCCGGACAGGTTTGCGTTCCATGGATCAGCCATGGAACGCAGGCAACGCGGCAGGATCGGTCATGGTCTCCTCCCCGCAGCATCGGCCATCCTGTTGAGACGCGAGTGGCTCCTCGTGCTGCTCGCCCTCGGGCTCGCCGCCACGGCGGCGGCCGTGGTCTACCTGTCTCGGCCGACCACGCTCACCGTCGCCGTCGGGCCGCAGGACGGCCCCGAGGCCGCGCTGATCGAGGCCTACGCGAACGCCCTGTCGCGCGCCCGCGAGGACGTACGCCTGAAGGTGGTGCGCTACGCCGACGTGCGGGACAGCGCGGCCGCGCTCCAGGCCAACAAGGCGGACCTCGCCGTGGTGCGGCCGGACGTGCTGCTGCCCGAGAACGGCCTGACGCTGGCGATCCTCCACGACGAGGCCCTTGTCGTCGCGGCGTCGGAGTCGGGCGAGATCGACGAATTCCCGGCGCTGGCGCGCAAACGCCTCGGCATCGTCGTGCGGCACAGCGCCGACATCCCGTTCATCACCAACATGCTGACCTTCTACGACTTCGTCCCCGCAGCCGCCGACTTACCGGACGGCGAGGAAGTCCCTCTGGGGCAGGTCGCGCTGGTGACCCTGAAGCCGTCCGAGGTCACCGCCGCCATCGCCGACAAGCGGGTGGACGCGGTGGCGATCATCGCGAGCCCGACCTCGAAGGCCGCTGGCGCCATGGTACACGCCGTCGAGGTCGGCCTGCCCGACAAGAAGGTCGGCCTCGTCTCGGTGCCCGACGGGGATGCGATCCTGCAGCGCTACCCCGAGCTGCAATCCGTCACGATTCCGGCCGGCACCTTCGGCGGCCGCCCGAAGCGGCCGGCCGAGGAGGTCAAGACCGTCGGCGCCTCCTATCGCCTGATGGCGCGGGGCACCGTCAGCCGCGTCGCCGTCGCGTCGGCGACGCAACACCTGTTCGAATGGCGCTCGCGGCTCGCCGCGACCGCGCCGATCGCCAAGCTGATGAAGGCGCCCGACTTCGACACCACCGTCGCCGCCACCTCGGCGCGGCTGCCGAACCATCCAGGCGCGGTGGATTATTTCGAGCGCGAGCAGCAGACGTTCCTCGACCGCTACGAGGACTACATCTACCTGCTGGCTTTCTTCGGCGGCACGATCGGCTCCGCCGTCGCGTGGCTCGGCCAGCGCCTCGCGCGCAAGCGCCGCGAGCGGGTCGACATCGTACTCGACCGCCTGCTCGACGTGATGCGCGAGGTCCGCGCCGCGCCGACGATGGCCGAGCTCGACGCCCTGGCGATCGAGGTCGACGACCTCGTCGCCGACGTGGTGCGCTACGCCCGCGAGCGCTCGATCGACGCGCGCACGGTCAGCGCCCTGATCCTGGCGGTGGACGGCGTCCACGCCGCGATCAACGACGGCCGCCGCCGACCACGTCGACGCCTACGGCGCCTACCTCGACTGAAC
>NZ_VRUX01000735.1:0-1825 GCF_008039885.1 Methylobacterium sp. WL103 | reverse complement strand
GGCGGCGCGCGCCGCCCTGCAGCACCTGCGCGGCGTGCCCCACCTCGTCGTGCGCGTCCACGACGGGCTGGTCGAGGAGGCCGAGAGCCTGATGAAGCGCTTGGCGCGCGAGCGCGGCTACGAGGGCCGCCTGGTGGTGCTGGGCGATCCCGACATGCCGTCGGGCGACGCCCGCATCGAGTGGGCCGACGGCGGGATCGTGCGCGAGCGCGCCCGCATCGAGGCCGCGGTGCTCGATGCCCTCGGCACGTCCGTCGAACCCTGAGCGATCGAAAGAACCCGATGTCCGACGATTTCAGCCTGCCGCAGCTCGGCGACCAGGACCCGTCCTTGGCGGGCGAGGAATCCATCCGCGACACGCCGACCACCCCGAAGAGCGCCTCCGACCTCGAACAGCTCTTCGACGTGCCGGTGATGGTCTCGGCGGTGCTCGGCGCCGTGCGGATGCCGATCGGCGACCTGCTGCGCCTCGCCCCCGGGGCGGTTCTCGAGCTCGACCGCAAGGTCGGCGAGGCGGTCGACATTTTCGTCAACAACCGCCTCGTCGCCCGCGGCGAGGTCGTCCTGGTCGAGGATCGCCTCGGCGTGACGATGACCGAGATCGTCAAGGGCGACCGCTGACCCCCTGAAATTCGCAGCCTGCGCCTCGCCCTCGACGGCGGAGCGGCCCGCGGCGCCACGACACCTGGAACGGAGACACCGCGATGCGGCTCTTGATCATCGGACGGCTCAACGGCGAGCTGATCACCGCCTCGAAGATCGCGATGAACCGCGGCGCGGCGGTGACGCAAGCCGACGGCGTGGCGCAGGGGATGAACGTCCTGCGCGCCAAGGGCGCCGACCTCGTCATGATCGACGTCGGGCTCTCGATCCGCGACCTCGTCGCGGCGCTCGCCGAGGAGCGCATCCGCACCCCCGTCGTCGCCTGCGGCGTCACCACGGACGCGAAGGCCGCCGTGGCCGCGATCCAGGCCGGCGCCAAGGAGTACATCCCCCTCCCCCCGGACCCGGACCTGATCGCCGCCGTGCTCGAGGCGGTCTCGGCGGACGGGCGCGCCTTCGTCTGGCGCGACGCGTCGATGGAGAAGGTGGTGCGCTTGGCCGAGCAGATCGCCCGCTCGGAGGCCTCGGTGCTGATCACCGGCGAGAGCGGCACCGGCAAGGAGGTGCTGGCGCGCCACGTCCACCAGAAGTCGGCGCGTGGAAACCGCCCGTTTGTCTCGGTCAACTGCGCCGCGATCCCCGAGGCGTTGCTCGAATCCGAGCTGTTCGGCCACGAGAAGGGCGCCTTCACCGGCGCCGTCGCCCGGCGCATCGGCCGGTTCGAGGAGGCCAACGGCGGCACGCTGCTGCTGGACGAAATCTCGGAGATGGACGTCCGCCTGCAATCCAAGCTGCTGCGGGCGCTGCAGGAGCGGGTGATCGACCGCGTCGGCGGCTCGGCCCCGGTCAAGGTCGACATCCGCGTGCTCGCCACCTCGAACCGCAACCTCGCCGAGGAGGTCCGCAAGGGCACGTTCCGCGAGGACCTGTTCTACCGCCTGAACGTGGTCCACCTTCGGCTGCCGCCCCTGCGCGAGCGCCCGGCCGACATCCTCGAACTCGCCGCGCACTTCGCCAAGAAGTACGCCGAGGTGAACGGCGTGCCGGTGCGGCCGCTCGGCCGCGCCGCCCAGGAGATGGTGGTCAAGAACCCGTGGCGCGGCAACGTGCGCGAGCTCGAGAACACCCTGCACCGGGCGGTGCTGCTCGCCTCCGGCCCGGAGATCGGCGCCGACGCGATCCTGACGCCGGAGGGCGATTCCATCGCCGCGCCCGTCGGCGC
>NZ_VRUX01000734.1:0-1828 GCF_008039885.1 Methylobacterium sp. WL103 | reverse complement strand
ACGCTCCCGCGGCGGCATGGCGGCCGGGTGCGCCGGCGGCCGGTGCGACAGGCGCCAGAGGACGCGCAGCACCGTCAGCGCCAGCACCGTGACGCCGACCGACTTGTGCCATTGATAGAACTGGAACTGTCGCATCGGCGCCAGCGCCGCATGGGTCATGGTCAGGCCCAGGCCGATCAGGACGAGCACGCAGAGCGCGCTCGTCCAGTGCAGAAGGATGGCCACGAGCGTGTAGCGTCGCGCCGTCTCGACGGGGGCCATGGCCATCCTCCTGTGAACCGGTCAGTCCTGACGCTCGAAGGCGCCGGCGATGGTCAGGTGGAGCTCGTCGCCGATCAGCGGCACGTAGGTCTTCACGCCGAACTCGGAGCGCTTGAGCGTCCCCGTCGCCTCGAAGCCGACCGTGTATTTCTTGCTGAGCGGGTTGGCGCCGGCGCCGACCAAGGTCACGTCGAGGGTCACCGGCTTGGTCACGCCGTGGAGCGTCAGGTCGCCCGTCACCTTCGCGTGGTCCTTGCCGGCCGGCGCGACCTTGGTGGAGACGAAGGTCATGTCGGGGTACTTGCCGGCGTCGAGCCACTGGTCGCCCTTGAGCTCGCCGGTGAGCTTGGCGCTGGTCGTCGTCACCGAGGCGACCGGGACCTTGATCGAGAGCTTCGAGGCGGCCGGGTTCTTCGGGTCGAGCGTGAGGCTGCCGGAGACGTCCGAGAAGCCGCCGGCATAGTTCGAGAAGCCCATGTGCGACACCCGCCAGCCGACCTGGGTGTGGCCGGGATCGACCGCGTAGGTGCCGGCCTGGATCTGGGCCGGGTCGCGGGTGGCCTGGGCCAGGGCCGGCGTGCCCGCGAACAGGGCGAGGGCGAGACCGGAGACGAGGAAGGACTTCAAGGGACTTCTCCTTGGTGTGGACGGGGGCTCGCCACCACGACGGCCGGGCCGAGCGCCCCCGCGACTGACCCTGCACCTAGCCCCGTTGGCGGCCGGGGTTGAGCCTGCTATCCGGCACTACATGGTTGCGAGAACGGAAACCTTCGGCGGTCGCCTCGACGACCTGCGCGCCTTCTGCGCGGTCATCGACCTCGGCACGGTGACGGCGGCGGCGGCCAGCCGGAGCGAGACCAAGGGAAGCGTCAGCCGGCGCATCTCGCGGCTGGAGGCGGCGCTCGGCGCCACCCTGATGGCCCGGCACCCTCGCGCCGTGACGCCGACGGCCGAGGGCGTCGCGTTCTACGCCAAGGCGCAGGAGAGCCTTGCGCTCCTCGACGACGCGGCCGAGACCGCGCGCGACGCCCGCACCGTCCCGGCCGGACACCTGCGCGTGACGACCGCGGTCGACTTCGGCATCGAGCTCATGCCGGGAATCCTCACCAGTTTTCGCAGGGCCTACCCGCAGATCACCATCGACCTGATCAACACCGACGCGCGCCTCGACCTCGCAGCCAACCGGATCGACCTCGCCCTGCGCTTCGGCGACGCGGAGGAGAGCGGATACCGGGCCGCGCTGATCGTCAACCTCTGGATCGGGCTCTACGCGTCCCCGGACTACCTCGCACGGCATCCAGCGCCGGCGGACCTCGCGGCGCTCGCGGAGCACGACCTGATCCTGTCCCGGGAGCGGCCGGGCGCGACGGGCTTCCTGCTCAACGACGGGAACGGCCGGATCGAGCAGGTCTCGCTCGACCCCGCCATCCGGGCGAGCGATTTCGCCGCGGTCTTCCGGCTGACGCAGGAGGGGGCGGGCATCGGCCACCTGCCGAGCGCGGTGGCGGCGCGCGCCCTCGAGAGCGGAACGCTCGTGCGGGTGCTCGCGCCCTGGGCGACCGCGGGG
>NZ_VRUX01000733.1:0-1831 GCF_008039885.1 Methylobacterium sp. WL103 | reverse complement strand
CCCTCCGACCCCTCCTTCGCGAGCCCCGCGCATGAGCGACACCCCCGCCTCGCCGCCGACCGCGCAAGCGCCGATCACGCGATCCCCGATAAATTGCGCTTTCGTCCTCGCCGCGGGCCTGGGCAAGCGCATGCGCCCGGTCACCGCCACCGTGCCGAAGCCCCTGGTGGAGGTCGCCGGCAAGGCGCTGATCGACCACGCCCTCGACCGGGCGGCGGAAGGCGGCATCGAGACCGCGGTGGTCAACGTGCACTACCTGCCGGACCTGATCGAGGGTCACCTGGCCAAGCGGGGCGGCCTGCCGAAGGTCGTCGTCTCCGACGAACGCGCGGCGCTGCTCGAGACCGGCGGCGGCGTGAAGAAGGCGCTGGACCTCGTCGGCGCCGATCCGTTCGTGGTGTTCAACTCGGATTCGTTCTGGCTGGAAGGCCCGACCCCGAACCTCGCCCGGCTCATCGAGGCCTGGGACGCGGCGCGCATGGACATCCTGCTCCTGGTGGCGCCGACCACCACCAGCCTCGGCTACGAGGGCGCCGGCGACTTCGTGATGGCCGCCGACGGCCGCCTCGCGCGGCGGGGCGAGCGCCGGATCGCGCCCTTCATCTACGCGGGCGTCGCGGTCTTGAAGCCGGAGCTGTTCGCCGACACGCCGGACGGCGCCTTCTCGCTCAACCTGCTGTTCGACCGCGCGATCGCGGCGAGCCGCCTCTCGGGCCTCCGCCTGGACGGGCAATGGCTCCACGTCGGAACACCGGACGCGATCCGCGCCGCCGAGGAGCGGGTGCGGGCCAGTGCGCAAGGCGCCTAACGGCACGAGCCTTCCCGAAGCGGGAGGCGTTGTAGAACGGAAGATGAACGTCTAGTCTTGTCCTACTTGATTCGACGGAGGGGAAGATGGATGTGAAGGAGGCGATCGTCAAAGCAAAAGGTTACGTCGCCGACATGTTTCAAGACGAGGGCGTCGTCAACATTGGGCTCGAAGAGATTCGGCTGGACGACGAAGACCACAACTGGCTGATCACGGTCGGGTTTTCTCGTGTTGCCAAAGGTCACGCCGCGGCAGGTCGCGCGCTTGAAAACGTGATCGGCCCGAATCCGAATTTGCCGCGCACGTACAAGGTTGTGAAGCTTCACAAGCACGACGGCGATTTCATTTCGATCACCAATCGCTCGCTCGAAAACTGAATGCGTCGCGTACTGGCCATCGATACGAACCTTCTCGTCCTCCTGATAGTCGGTACAGCATCGCCATCGTTCATCGGGCGACACAAGCGAACGCAGACCTACACGGTGGAGGATTTCCAGCTTCTCCTCAGCCTGATCGCCGCCGCCGAATCCTGCCTCTTCACGCCTCACGTGCTTGCGGAGACGTCCAATCTCGTTCGCCAATTCGGAAAGCCGGGTCTGACGGACATCCTCAACGTCTTCTGCGGGATGGTCGAACGCACGCGCGAGGTTCAGGTGCGCGGCCTGGAAGCGGTGCGGCGACCTGAATTTGCCTATCTGGGTCTCACGGATGCCGGCCTTCTGACCGTCGATGCGGGCGACGTGACGCTGCTGACCGACGATTTCGATCTGTATCGTGCAAGCCTGTCTGCCGGACGAAGACCGATCAACTTCTCTCATCAGCGTGAGGTCTGGCTTGGCGTCTGATCGGCACATCGAAGCCCCATCCCACGTCTTCACCATCACCCGCGGCGCGCCGTTCCTGCCGACGCTGGTCGACGCGTTGCTCGACGGGCGCCTCGTCGGCGACCTCGGGGGCGACCCGCTGGCGCTGGCCGCCGTGACGATCTACCTGCCGACGCCGGGGGTGGCGAAGGAGCTGGCC
>NZ_VRUX01000732.1:0-1847 GCF_008039885.1 Methylobacterium sp. WL103 | reverse complement strand
CGCCGAGGCCCGCGACGGCGCCGACCATGCGCTCGCCCCGGCGCACCGGGCCGACGCCGGCCGGCGTGCCGGTGAAGATCAGGTCGCCGGGCTGAAGCTCGAAATAGGCCGAGAGGTAGGCGATCTGCTCGGGCAACGACCAGATCATGTCGGCGAGGTCGCCGCGCTGGCGCTCTGCGCCGTCGACCGAGAGGGTGATCGGCCCCCGCGCCGGATGCCCGATCGCGGCGGCCGGGTGGATCGGGCCGATCGGCCCGGAAAAGTCGGCGGCCTTGCCGAGGTCCCAGGGGCGGGCGAGCGCCTTGGCCTCGTCCTGAAGGTCGCGCCGGGTCATGTCGAGGCCGATGGCGTAGCCGTAGACGTGATCGAGGGCGGTCTCGACCGGGATGTCGCGCCCGCCGGTGGCGAGCGCGGCCACCAGCTCGATCTCGAAATGGTAGTTCTCGGTGCGCGGCGGAAAGGGGTGGTGCGTCGGCTCGGATCCGCAGGCCTGGAGCGCGTCGGCGGGTTTCATGAAGAAGAACGGCGGCTCGCGGTCGGGGTCCTTCCCCATCTCGCGGGCATGCGCCGCGTAGTTGCGTCCGACGCAGTAGACCCGGCGTACCGGGAAGTGGTCTTCGCTGCCGGCGACCGGCAGGGCGATGCGGGGCGGGTTCGGGATGACGGACAGCATGGCGTGCCTCGTGAGACAGGGGCGGGTCGTCGTTCGGGCATTCGGTAGACCGCGCGCCCGCTGCGGCTAGAGCCACGCCGCATCACGTTGCGACGAGCCATGGCTCTAGGCCTTTGTTACAACGTGCTTTCTTTCGCCGAACCGGTGTCCACCTCGGCGGAAATCACTCTAGTCTTAGGCCCGCGACCGGTCCATGCCAGCCCGCAGCGTTTGCATCGCGGCCGCGTCCGCTCGAGAATCCCTGCCGAAGAATCGCCCATGACCGAACCCGCCCTCGCCCCGGCTCCTTCCGCCGACACCCTCCTCGAAGCCCTGCGCGCGCGCCTCGGGGCGGCCCACGTGCTGACCGCCCCGTCCGACCTCGACCCCTATCTCGTGGAGTCGCGAAAACTCTATCGCGGCTCGGCGCTGGCCGCCGTGCGGCCGGGCTCGACCGAGGAGGTCGCCTTCGTGGTCGAGGCCTGCGCGGCCGCCGGCGTCGCGGCAGGCGACCTCCACACCAAGCCCGGATTCATCGTGCTGCTGCCGAAGCCGGCCGCGCCATGAGCGGGCTTATCGATGGTTCGCAGGCACCCAGCGATGCGCGCCTCGGCCCGCTCCCGCTGACCGACCGCGCAAATCCGGTTTTCGGCCCCTCCCCGTCATTCCGGGGCGCCGAAGGCGAGCCCGGAATCCAGAACCCCAGGTCGTTGTCCAGCCTGGCACGTCGGCGGCCCTGGATCCCGGGCTCTGCTGCGCAGCCCCGGGATGACGGGGAGGGGGTTGGATCAGGATCGACCCCTTCGGCTCCGATCATGGTGACCTGGACGACGGGACCTCGCGAGACAGGATCGCGCAGGCTCCTCGGCGGCTGCATGTCCCGACTCCTTCGCAGAGTTCCGGCATGAAACCGCCGCGTCGGCCGCGGGCGCTGTCGCGCGAGGATGCGCATCTGTGGGGGGAGATCGCCAAGCTGATCACCCCGCTGCGCGCCCGCGTGACGCTGCGCAAGCCCAAGTTAACCGTCGTGGACGCCACGCCCGCCGCGAAGGCGACGCCGAAGATTTCGCCGGCTAAGGGCATCGCCAAGAAGCTGGCGCCTGCACCGAAGCCCGTGCCGGCGATGCCGGTTGCCATCCCCGGCCCGGTCGCCGCGGTCGCGCCGGCGAAGCCGGTGAAGCGCGTGGTCCGGCTC
>NZ_VRUX01000731.1:0-1849 GCF_008039885.1 Methylobacterium sp. WL103 | reverse complement strand
CCACGAACCTCGACGCGCTCCAGCCCTGCGGCGCGCGGGCCGCGCGCTACGAGGGCGCGAAGGGTTTTGACGTAGCGGTGACGCGGATCGGCCGCGCCAGCGTCGCCAACCCGCTGCGGCCGCTGACGCCCGAAATCAGCCAGGTGCTGCAGGTCGTGATCGCGGCCAAGCCCGCCACCGCCTACGGGCCGGACCTCGCCACCCTCCGCCGCGGCCCGGCCCCCGCCGCGCTCGAAACCCAGCTCGGCGCCCCGATCCGCTGGGAGGCCGCGCTGCCGGCCCTGCCCGATCCCCTGCCGATCGTCGCCGAGGACGGCACCCCCCTGGCCTCCCTCGCCTTCCGCACCTGCATCGACCCGCCGGCCGTCGCCGCGCCGCCTGTGGCTGCGCGCGGGACCAAGGGGAACGGCAAGAGGGACGCCAAAGGAAATCGCAAGGGCAACGCGACCGAGACCGCCCCGGCGGACGCCGCGGCGAACACGAACGAAGCCGGCAAAGAAGCGACGCCCGCGGCGGTGCGAAGGCCGGCGAAGCCCGCGCCGCGCAAGGATGCGGCCCCGAAGGCCCCACCCGGCTTCCACGTTCCCCAGGGTGCCATCGCCGAGTAGGCACCGGGCCTTTGGCGGATGTGCGAACACGGGTCCCACCAGCCCGATCGAAGGATGCGAACGACCATGGCGGAGATGACGGCACCGGCGGTGATCGCGGCGCTCGGGCTGCAACCGCACCCGGAGGGCGGGCACTACCGCGAGACCTTCCGCGATCCGCGCACGGTCGAGGGGCGCTCTGTCGGCAGCGCGATCTACTACCTGCTCGACGTCGGCGAGGTTTCGGCCTGGCATCGCGTCGACGCCGCCGAGATCTGGCACTGGCACGCGGGCGCGCCGCTGGTGCTCACGGTGAGCCCGAACGGCCACGACGCCGCCGCCCACCATCTCGGCCCCGACCTCCTCCGCGGGCAGCGGCCGCAGCTGGTCGTGCCGGAGGGCCACTGGCAGACGGCGACGAGCCTTGGCGCCTGGACGCTCGTCGGCTGCACGGTCTCCCCGGCCTTCGACTTTTCGGGTTTCGAGATGGCCCCAGCGGACTGGCGCCCGACGCCGCGGTGAGCTCGGGTGCGCTTCCTTCCCTCTCTGCGAGGGAAGGAAGCGCCGGCGGCTACCCCACCCCGCGTGAGGCCCGCAGCGCGATCAGAGCGCCGGCGACGATGAGCGCGCAGGCGATGCCGAGGACCGGGGTCGCGGCGGCGTAGCCCGAGGCGACGAGGATCAGCGTCGAGAGCACCGGCGCGGCGTAGGCCGCGACGCCGAGCAGGCGAATGTCGCCGCGCTTGCAGCCAATGTCCCACAGGTAGAACGCGGCCCCGACCGGCCCGAGGCCCAGGGCGACGACGGCGGCCCATTGCAGGGCGCCCTCCGGCCAAGTCGTCGTCTCCCACACGCGATGGCAGGCGAGGCTCAAGGCGGCGGTGGCGAGGCAGAAGCCTGCGACCGCATCCGTCGGCACCGTGCCGACCCGGCGCGACAGCACCGAGTAGCCCGCCCAGACGAAGGCGGCGGCGAGCGAGGCCGCGTAGCCGGGCAGCGCCGCATCGTCGAAGCGAAACGCGCCGCGGCCGAGGAACAGCACGACGACGCCCGCGAGCCCGAGGAGCGCGCCGACGAGGTGGCCGGGCCGCAGTCCGCCTGCCCCGGGGAGCCGCGCCGAGAACAGAACGATCAGCAGCGGCCAGAGGTAGTTGATCAGCCCGGCCTCGGCCGGCGGTGCCAGGCGCAGGGCGGCGAAGTACAGGGCGTGGTAGCCGAACAGCCCGCCGACCCCCAGCGCCCAGACCGGCCAGGGCTGGCGA
>NZ_VRUX01000730.1:0-1849 GCF_008039885.1 Methylobacterium sp. WL103 | reverse complement strand
GCCCCGGACGTCGTCCTCGTCCACGACGCGGCCCGGCCTTTCGTCGATTCCGAGCTGATCGCGCGCGCGGTCGCCGCCGGCCGCGACCACGGCGCCGCGGTTCCGGGCGTGGCGGTCGCCGACACGATCAAGCTCGTCGAGGACCGGGACGGCATCGGGCGCGTGCGCGAGACCCCGGCCCGCGAGAATCTGCGCGCGGTGCAGACGCCGCAGGCCTTCGCCTTCGGCCTGCTGCGCGCTGCGCACCGGGCCGCGGCCGAGGAAGGCCTCCACGCCTTCACCGACGACGGGGCGCTGGCCGAATGGGCCGGGCACGCTGTCGTGGTGTTCGCCGGCGACCTGCGCAACCGCAAGATCACCCAACCCGCCGACCTGATCGAGGCCGACCGGGCTTTCGCCGGCCCGTCCCCCACAAGCTCGGGCGCGGAGACCGCCAAGGACATTGCCATGACCGCTTACGTGACCCGCCTCGGCACCGGCTTCGACGTGCACGCCTTCACCGAGGGCGACCACGTCTGGCTCGGCGGCGTGAAGATCCCGGCCGACCGCGGCGTGCTCGCCCATTCCGACGGCGACGTCGCCCTGCACGCGCTGACCGATGCCCTGCTCGGCGCCATCGCCGACGGCGACATCGGCACGCATTTCCCGCCCTCCGACGAGCAGTGGCGCGGTGCATCCTCGGACAGGTTCCTCGCCCACGCCTGCACGCTGGTGCGCGCGCGCGGCGGCCGCATCGACCACCTCGACATCACGGTGCTGGCGGAAGCCCCCCGCATCGGCGCCCACCGCGAGGCGATCCGCGCGCGCATCGCCGAGATCTGCGCCGTGCCGCTCACCGCGGTGTCGATCAAGGCGACGACGACGGAGAAGCTCGGCTTCGTCGGCCGCGCGGAAGGCCTCGCCGCCCAGGCCGCCGCCACGGTGCGGCTGCCGGAGGACGCGAAGGCCGACCCCGTCGACGCCCAGGCCGAGACGGCCATGCGCCAGGGCTGACGGCCTCGGGCCGTCACCGCCGGACTTCCTCATCCCGATGATCCGGTGCAGGATGCGGAAATGACGGATCTTCTCGAACAGGCGGTCGCCGCGGCCCGGGGCTTGGCCCCCGACCGGCAGGACGACATCGCCCGCATGGTCCTGAGGATCGCCGAGGAGGCGCGACGGCCGGCCGCCCTGACCGCCGAGGACGAAGCGTCGTTCGCGATCTCCCGCGCGCAGGCCGCCCGCGGCGAGTTCGCCACCGACGACGCGGTGCGGGCGGTCTGGGCGAAGCACGGCTTGTGAAGCTTCGCTTCACGCCTGCGGCCCTCACGGAACTCGATGACACCCTGAGCTACGTTCGCGCGCGCTCGCCGCATGGCGCCGATCGGGTCCAGGCCCGTGCACGCCACGTTGGACCTTTTGCTGCTCCATCCCGAGTCTGGCCGCGGCACGCGCCTGTCCGAGCCGCGGCGGATCGCAGCCAACCCGTATCCGTACGGCGTCTTCTACGAAGTCTCGGGCGATACCATCGTCGTCATCGCGATCCGCCACGCCGCCCGCGATCCCGATTCGATGCCGGACGGCGAGGAGACCTGAGCGATGTTCGACGACGCCCTGCTGGCCCGCGCCAAGGCTCTGGTCGCGGCCTACGCCAAGGCCGGCACCCGAATCGCGACGGCGGAATCCTGCACCGGAGGCCTCGTCGCCGGCCTGCTGACCGCGGTGCCCGGCTCGTCGGCGGTGGTCGAGCGCGGCTTCGTCACCTACTCGAACGAGGCGAAATCCGAGGCGATCGGGGTGCCCGCCGAACTCATCGAGGCGCATGGGGCGGTCAGCGAGGCCGTCGCCCGCGCGATGGCGGACGGCGCGC
>NZ_VRUX01000072.1:0-12721 GCF_008039885.1 Methylobacterium sp. WL103 | reverse complement strand
GAGCGGGTCCGCACGTCGACGCGGTCCCGACCGCGGAAGTCGGCCGCGACGCGGCCGCCGCGGCGCTCGGTCGTGGTCACGCTGAGGCGGCGGTACTCGGGCGATCCGTAGAGCACCCGCTGCCCGCGGATGGTCACGTAGCGCACGCGCGGCCCGGATTCGCGGACGCTCACGAGGCGACGGTACTCGGGCGAGCCGTAGAGGACGCGGTGGCCGCGGATGGTGACGGTGCGGACCCGCGTGCCGCCCCGGCGCTCGACGGTGACGAGCCGGCGGTACTCGGGCGAGCCGTAGACCACGCGCTGGCCGCCGACGAACACGAACCGTCCTTCCCGGCGGAAGCCGCCGCCGGCCCGCTCGGAGCGGATGTCGGTGCGGGTCTCCCGGCGCTCGCTGCGCGTGTCGCGCTCGGCGCGGTCGCGGCGCATCCCGTCGCGGTTGCCGCCGCGAGCTTCCACCCGATCCGCGTCGCGGCGGTCTTCGCGGCCGGCCGCCTGACGGTCGGCGCCTTGCCGATCAGACCCTTGCCGGTCGGCGCCCTGACGATCGACGCCTTGGCGGTCGACGCCTTGGCGATCGGCCCGTCCGGCCTGCATCCCGTTCTCGCGGCCGCCGGCCCCGTTCCCGGCGGCGGTGTTCCGGCTCTCACCCCGCGTCTCCGACATCCGGCCGCCGGCCGTCGCGCCGGCGCCGCCCGTGTTGCCGCCGGCATCCATCGATCCGGTATTCGCGCGGCCCGTCCCGGCGCCGGCCGCGTTTCCGGCCGCGCCCTGGGCGTAGACGGACGTGCTGAACAGCAGGGCTGCGAGCCCGATGGCGACTCTCTTCATGATGCTTCCTCCGGCGTTCTTGCGACGTTGTTGGAAGCATCGAAACGCCGAAGGTTCGAAAACCGTTTCATCGCCGGAGACTGATTTTTATAAACCGATGTTCAGTCTATCCGTGGATCAAGCTTGGCCGTGAACCGGACAGGGTTCGGTTCTACTGCTTCGGCGTCTCGGCCACCTCCGCCTCGACCTCGGCCGGGTCGAGGTCGTAGCGGCGCGAGCAGAACTCGCAGGTGATCACGACGCGGCCGTCGTCGGCGATCATCTCGCGGCGTTCCTCGGGCGAGAACGAGCGGATCATGCCCATCACCCGCTCGCGCGAGCAGCGGCACTGCTCGTGCACGCCTTGCGCGTCGAACACCCGCACGCCGCGCTCGTGGAACAGCCGGTAGAGCAGCCGCTCGCTCGAGACCGCCGGGTCGACGAGCTCGTGGTCCTCAACGGTGCCGACGAGGGCGCGCGCCTCGACCCAGGCGTCGTCCTCCCGGGTGCCGTGCTCGTCGAGGTGGACGCGGCCCTCCGGGATGTCGCCCGGCGGCAGGTCGGCGAGCCGCGCCCGGTCGATCGATTGGGGGAGGAACTGCACCAGCAGCCCGCCGGCGCGCCAGCGGCTCTGCCCGTCCTCGAAGGCTTCGGCCACGGCGAGCCGCACCTCGGTCGGGATCTGCTCGGACTGGCGGAAGTACTGGTGCGCGGCCTCCTCCAGGCTCTGCCCCTCCAGCGCGACCACGCCCTGGTAGCGGCTGGCGGCCGAGCCCTGGTCGATGGTCATGGCCAGATGCCCCTGCCCGATCAGCTCGGCGGCCTTGTGCGGGCCGGCGCCGAGGGCGGCGATGGCGTCCGCCTCGAACCGCGCGGTGGCGCGCAGGCGGTCGGGCGCCTCGAAGTCGACGACGATCATCCCGACCGGGCCGTCGGTCTTGGTCTGGAGCTGGAACCGGCCCTCGAACTTCAGGGACGAGCCGAGGAGCACGGTCAGCGCCGCCGCCTCGCCGAGCAGGCGCGCCACCGCATCCGGGTAGCCGTGCCGCCGCAGGATCGTGTCGACGGAGGGCCCGAGCCGGACGACGCGCCCGCGCACGTCGAGCGCCTCGACCGCGAACGGCAGCACGCAGTCGTCGGCGCCGTCGTGACCGTTGCCTTCGTTGATCGGGGTTGTGTCGTGTCCGGCGGTCATGGTCTCAACTCGGTCCTGGAAGCGGTCTGCCTGCACGTATTTGGCCTGCAAGCGTTCGGCTTGGAAGCGTTCGGCTTGGAAGCGTTCGGCTTGGAAGCGTTCGGGTCGTCATCGTCCGCCGGTCAGCGCGCCGATCGGCAGGAACAGGGTGCGCGAGCGGTCGGGGAATTCGAGGAACTCCGCCTGCCTGCGGTAGAATGCGAGCGCCTGGTCGTCGAGCGCATGGATCAGGACGGCGCCGATCCCGATCACCTCGGCCGCGTTGGCGATCCGGCGCAGCGCATCGGCCAGGAGGTCGGCCCTGAGCCCACGGCCGGCCCAACGCTGGTCCACGGCCAGCCGGCCCAGGATCGAGACCGGGATCGGCTCCGGCGCGTTGCGTCGAATCCGCCCCGGGGCATCCTCCCGCGCGACCGTCCCCGCGGAGATGCAGTAATACCCCACCACCGCGCCGTCCGCACAGACCACATAAGTCCGGGCGAACCGGTCCTCGCTGCGGCGTGCCTGCCGCTTCAGCCAATCGTCGAGCACCGGCCGGCCGCAGGAGAATCCATCCAGGGCGTGCTCCGGACCCAAGGGAACCGGCGGCCCGATCAGCGCTCCCAGGCGAGATTCCTCCCCATGAGCGCGCTCAGCCTCGGCCTTTCGGCCGGCGGTGCGTCGAGGGCCGCGACGAACGCGGCGTGGCGCGCGTCGTCGAGGACGAACAGGCGCTGATCGAGCAGCACGTCGATGGCGTGATGGCGCGCGGTGTCGATCATGAACTCGGTCCGCGTCTTGCCGAGCACCGAGGCGGCGTCGTCGATCAGGTCCCGCGTCTCGGCTTCGATGCGCAGGTTGATCGTCGTCCCGCGCCGCGCCGGGACGTTGCTCAGGCCGTCGATGCTCAAGGCGGTCGCCTTCTACGTCTCGTCGGGGGCGTCTTGGAGCCTGAACGTATACACGATGTTCATACGGTCAAGGCCCGCGACCCGTCCGGCCGCTGCGTCCGATCGGCCGCCCGTTCGCGACCCGCTACAGGCCGTTCGCCCGCATGCACCACGCCAGGATGCCCTTCTGGGCGTGGAGGCGGTTCTCCGCCTCGTCGAACACCACCGATTGCGGGCCGTCCATCACCTCGGCGGTGACCTCCTCGCCGCGATGGGCGGGCAGGCAGTGCATGAACACCGCGTCCTTGGCGGCGGCCCGCATCAGCGCGCCGTTCACCTGATAGGGGTTGAGCAGGTTGTGGCGGTGAGCCTCGTCCTCGTCGCCCATCGAGACCCAGCAATCGGTCACGACCGCGTCGGCCCCCTCGACCGCGGCGAAGGCGTCGGCGGTGACGTTGACGCGGGCGCCCTCGGCGCGCGCCCAGGCCATCAGCGCCGGCGGCGGCGCCAGCTCGGGCGGGCAGGCGACGTTGAGGGTGAAGTCGAAGCGCGCGGCCGCGTGCGCCCAGCTCGTCAGCACGTTGTTGGCGTCGCCCGACCACGCCACCGTGCGGCCCTGGATCGGCCCGCGATGCTCCTCGAAGGTCAGCACGTCGGCCATGATCTGGCACGGATGCGAGAGTTTGGTCAGCGCGTTGATCACCGGCACCGTGGCGTTCTCGGCCAGCTCCAGCATCAGCGCGTGATCCAGGATGCGGATCATGATCGCGTCGACGAAGCGGGAGAGCACCTGCGCGGTGTCGCCGATGGTCTCGCCGCGGCCGAGCTGCATCTCGGAGCCCGTCAGCATCAACGTCTCGCCGCCGAGCTCGCGCATCGCCACGTCGAAGGAGACGCGGGTGCGGGTCGAAGGCCGGTCGAACACCATCGCGAGGTTCTTGCCGGCGAGCGGGCGGTCGGCGGCGACTTCGCCCTTGCGGCGGCGCCCCTTGATCGCGGCCGCGGCGTCGAGCACCCGGCGGAGGTCGGCGCCGGAGAAGTCCGACAGGTCGAGGAAGTGGCGGGGCGCGCTCGCGCCGGTCGTGGGGCCGCTGGTCCGGCCGTTCAGGGGGGCAGTCATCTCAACACATCATGTCCGGGTTCGGTCGGCGGCTCCGCCTTCGGGAGCCGGGATCAGCATCACGTCGGCATCACTCGGCGGCGCCGCGCATCGCGGCCGTGAACGCCGCCGCCGTGACTTCGAGGCGTGCGACCGCCTCGGAGACGTCGGCCTCGGTGACGATCAGCGGCGGCAGCAGGCGGACCACGTTGTCGCCCGCCGGGATCACCAGCAGGTGCTCGGCGCGGGCGGCCGCAGCGAACTCGGTGTTGGGCACGGCGAGCTTCAGCCCGAGCATCAGCCCCTCGCCGCGGATCTCGGTGACGACGTGCGGGTAGCGGTCGGGCAGCGCCCCGAGCTTCTGCTTCAGGACCAGCGCGACGCGCTGGACGTGGTCGAGGAAGCCGTCGCCCAGCACCACGTCGAGCACGGCGTTGCCGACGGCCATGGCGAGCGGGTTGCCGCCGAAGGTGGTGCCGTGGCTGCCGGCGACCATGCCGCGGGCGGCCTCGCGGGTCGCCAGGCACAGGCCCAGCGGGAAGCCGCCGCCGATGCCCTTGGCCGCGCTCATGATGTCGGGCGCGGCGCCGGACCACTCGTGCGCGAACAGGAGGCCGGTGCGGCCGACGCCGGTCTGGACCTCGTCCATGATCAGCATCAGGCCGTGCTCGTCGCAGAGCGCGCGCAGGCCCCGCAGGCATTGCGGCGGCACCGGGCGGACGCCGCCCTCCCCCTGGATCGGCTCGATCATCACGGCCGCCGTCTCGGGGCCGATCGCGGCGCGCAGCGCCTCGTGGTCGCCGAAGGGCACCTGGTCGAACCCGTCGACCTTCGGGCCGAAGCCCTCGATGTACTTCTGCTGGCCGCCGGCGGCCAGCGTCGCCAGCGTGCGCCCGTGGAACGCGCCCTCGAAGGTGATGATGCGGTAGCGCTCGGGGTGCCCGCCGGCGGCGTGGTACTTCCGCGCCATCTTGATCGCGGCCTCGTTGGCCTCGGCGCCCGAATTGCAGAAGAACGCCACGTCGGCGAAGCTCGCGTCGACCAGACGCTGCCCGAGGCGCTCGCCGTCGGGGATCTCGAACAGGTTCGAGGTGTGCCAGAGCTTCTGCGCCTGGGTGGTCAGGGCCTCGACGAGGTGCGGGTGGGCGTGGCCCAGCGCGTTCACCGCGATGCCGGCGCCGAAATCGAGGTATCGCTCGCCCCCGCGCGCCACCAGCCATGCGCCCTCGCCACGCTCGAAGGCGATGGGGGCCCGGGCATAGGTCGGCAGAAGGGCGGATGTCACGATCCCGTCTCCGTGTCGGCGGGCCGGGTGAAGACCCGGCGTTGTCAGGCTGCGTGCAGGACCTGTGCCCTGCGTGCAAAAACGAAAGTGCCGCCTCGTCACCGGGGCGGCACGCGCGCGATTACTAAGAAACGCGGCCGCGCTGTCAATGAGAGGGCCGGGTGTCGTGGCGGACATGCCTGTAAAACGGGCGTCGTTTGCCGGCTCGACTCCACGCTGCCTCCGAGAAGTGCCTTGCGTGCCGGCCGCGGCCCGTGCTCCAGAGCCGGTGCATCGCCGACAACGGACACGCGGAGCCCTTTCATGAGCACGGTCAAGGAACGCCTCGAGAGCCTCGGGCTCACCCTGCCGAAGGCGGCGGCGCCGGTCGCGAACTACGTGCCCTTCGTGCGCAGCGGCAACCTCGTGGTGGTTTCGGGCCAGATCTGCTTCGGGGCGGACGGCAAGCTCGGCGCGGGCCATGTCGGCAAGCTCGGCGCCGAGGTCTCGGCCGAGGACGGGATCGCCGCGGCCAGGCTCTGCGCGCTCAACGTGCTGGCGCAGGTCGAGGCGGCGGTGGGCGACCTCGAGCGCGGGGTCGTGCAATGCGTCCGGCTCGGCGGCTTCATCAACTGCGTGCCGAGCTTCTCCGGCATCGCCGGCATCATGAACGGCGCCTCCGACCTGATGGTCGCGGTGCTCGGCGACCGCGGCCGTCACACCCGCTCCACGGTCGGGGTCGCGGAACTGCCCCTCGACGCCGCCGTCGAGGTCGAGGCGATGTTCGAGGTGCGGTGATGGAACTCGGCTGGCTCGTCGCGCGGCCGATCGCCCATCGCGGCCTGCACGACCGCGCGGCGGGCCGGCCCGAGAACACGATCGCCGCCGCCCGCGCGGCGATCGCGGGCAACTACGCCATCGAGTGCGACGTGCAGATCAGCGCCGACGGCGAGGCGATGGTCTTCCACGACGCGGCCCTGGGGCGGCTGGCGGGCGTCGCCGACCCCGTCGCCGCGATGCGGGCCGCCGACCTTCGCGGCCTCTCGGTCGCGGGCACGACTGAGACGATCCCGACGCTGCCGGACTTCCTCGCCGAGATCGCCGGGCGGACCCCGCTCGTCGTCGAGATCAAGTCGTCCACTTCCGGCGACCTGACCCTGACCCGCCGCGTCGCGGAGGTGCTGAGCGCCTACGCCGGGCCGGTCGCGGTGAAGTCCTTCGATCCGGAGGTGGTCGCGGCCTTGCGCGGCCTGGTGCCCGACGCGGTCCCGCGCGGCATCGTCGGCGAGACGAACCAGGACGACCCGGCCTACGCCGCCCTCACCGATTCGGCACGCCGCCGGCTCTCGGACCTGCTGCACATCGAGGAGACCCGGCCCGACTTCGTGTCCTGGCGGGTCGACGACCTGCCCTGCGCCGCGACGCACCTCGCCCGCGTGCTCGGGCACCTGCCGGTGATGGCCTGGACGGTGCGCACCGAGGCCCAGCGCCGCCTCGCACAGGCGCATGCCGACCAGATGGTGTTCGAGGGGTTTTCGGCCTGAACGCCCGGCTCCGGCCTTAGGCGGCCTCGCGCGGAAGCGGCTTGATCAGCGCCAGGGCGTCACCCGCCCGCGCTGCTGCGACCTCGATGTCGTAGCGGATCTGCAGGCCGAGCCAGAGCTGCGCCGAGGTCCCGAAATAGCGTCCGAGCCGGAGCGCGGTGTCGGCGGTGATCCCGATCTCCTCGCGGACGATCCGTTCGATCCGCGTGCGGGGTACGCCGCAGGCCTTCGCCACCGCGTAGGGCGTCAGGCCGAGGGGAGCCAGAAACTCCTCGCGCAGCACCTCGCCGGGGTGAAGCGGGGGCAGCGTCTGCACGATCTCCAAGGCGGCGATCTCCAAGGCGTCATTCATCGACGGGTCCTCAGTGATAATCGACGATTTCGACATCCGCCGGGCCATGTTCGGTCCAGCGGAAGCAGATTCGATACTGGTCGTCGATCCGGATCGCATGCTGTCCGATGCGGTCATGGGTCAGAGGGTGAAGCCGATCGCCGGGCGGCGCTTGCAAGTCGTTCAGGTCGGCCGCCTGATCGAGGACGGCGAGCTTGCGTCGCGCCGCGGGAAAGATCGCGGCGGGGAACCCCTTCGGCCGGCTGCCGCGATGGACCGCCTCGGTCACGCGATCTGCGAAGCTCTGGATCAGAGCCGGCCCCCTGGTGCATCCTACCTCAGGATAACGCAAAGGATGGTATCACTGAGTGTTACCAAGAGGCAAGCGAGCCGCCCTGCCCCCCGCTGCGACGGCGGGATGCGCGGCGCCGCCTTGTCCCCCCTGCCCTTCGGGCTAGATTGTCGCCATGGAAAAACCCGGCGCTCCGCACGAGCCTGAGACCTCCGAGACCGTCCTCAAGGTCCGCGCGCTGGCCGGCCTGAAGGAGATCGGGGCGGCGGCCTGGGACGCCTGCGCCACCTCGGCCGAGACGCTGGGCGCGGGCGACGAGACCCACAACCCCTTCGTCAGCCACGCCTTCCTTTCGGCGCTGGAGGATTCCGGTTGCGTCTCGCGGCGGACCGGCTGGTTGCCGCTGCACGTGGCGGTCGAGCGCGACGACGCACTGCTCGGTGTCGTGCCGTGCTATCTGAAGTCCCACAGCCAGGGCGAATACATCTTCGACCACGGCTGGGCCGACGCCTTCGAGCGGGCCGGCGGCAGCTACTATCCGAAGCTGCAGGTGAGCGTGCCGTTCACCCCCGTCACCGGTCCGCGCTTCCTGATCGCGCCCGGCGCCGACGTGGACGTCGCGACTTCCGCCCTGGTGGCGGGCCTGCGGGCGCTGCGGTCCGAGACCAAGGCCTCCTCGATCCACGTCACCTTCATGCAGGAGCCGGAATGGGAGCGGGCGGGTGCGGCCGGCTTCCTCCAGCGCACCGACCAGCAGTTCCATTGGGAGAACGCCGGCTACGCGACCTTCGACGACTTCCTCGCCGCGCTCGCCTCGCGCAAGCGCAAGAGCATCAAGCGCGAGCGGCGCGACGCGTTGTCCTCCGGCATCACGATCGAGCACCTGACCGGGGCCGACCTCACCGAGGCGCATTGGGACGCCTTCTACGAATTCTACACCGACACCGGCGCGCGCAAATGGGGCCGGCCCTACCTCAACCGGCGCTTCTTCACGCTCCTGTCCGAGCGGATGCCGGAGCGCGTCCTGCTGATCCTGGCCAAGCGCGAGGGCCGCTACGTCGCCGGCGCGATCAACCTGATCGGCGACGTCGCCCTCTTCGGCCGGAACTGGGGCTGCATCGAGGAGCACCCGTTCCTGCATTTCGAGGTCTGCTACTACCAGGCGATCGACTTCGCGATCGCGCGGGGCCTGAAGCGGGTCGAGGCCGGGGCGCAGGGCGAGCACAAGCTCGCGCGCGGCTACCGGCCGGTGCTGATGCACTCCGCGCACGACATTGCCGACCCTTCGTTGCGTCGCGCGGTGGCCGACTACTTGCAGCGCGAGCGCGCCCATGTCGAAGCCATGGTGGACGAACTCGACACCCTGACGCCGTTCCGACGGTCCAGCCCGGAAGAGTCTTGAAGCGCATGAGTCCGATCGATCGCATCACCACCTACGCCGACGAGTTGACGGCGCTCCGCCGCGACCTCCACGCCCATCCCGAGATCGGCTTCGAGGAGGTGCGCACCTCCGGCATCGTCGCCGACCTGCTCGAAGGCTTCGGCATCGAGGTCCACCGCAACGTCGGCGGCACCGGCGTCGTCGGCATCCTGAAGGGCCGCAGCGACAACGGCCGCCGCATCGGCCTGCGCGCCGACATGGACGCCCTGCCGATCGAGGAGGAGACCAACCTCCCCTACCGCTCGACCATCCCCGGCAAGATGCACGCCTGCGGGCATGACGGCCACACCACCATGCTCGTCGGCGCCGCCCGCTACCTCGCCGAGACCCGCGACTTCGACGGCACGGCGGTGTTCGTGTTCCAGCCCGCCGAAGAGGGCCTGGGCGGCGCCCGCGCCATGCTCGCCGACGGGCTGTTCACGCGCTTCCCCTGCGACGAGATCTACGGGCTGCACAACCAGCCGAGCGGCCCGCACGGGACGATCAAGCTGCGGCCCGGCCCGATCATGGCGGCGGCCGACTTCTTCGACATCCACGTCAAGGGCCGCGGCATCCACGCGGCGCAGCCCCACAGCGGCATCGACCCGATCGTGGTCGCCACCGCCCTCGCCCAGGCGCTGCAGTCGATCGTCTCGCGCAACGCCGACCCGCTGAAGTCGATCGTGCTGTCGATCACCCGGTTCGAGGCCGGCTCGGCCTACAACGTCATCCCCGACACCGCGCACATGGCCGGCACGATCCGCACCTTCGATCGCGACTTGCGCAAGCTCGCGGGCGACCGGATGCGGGAACTCGCCAAGGGCTACGGCGCGGCCTACGGCGCCGAGATCACGGTCGACATCCAGGACAAGTTCTCGGTGCTGGAGAACGCCGCCGACCAGACGCAAGCTGCGATCGAGACCGCGACCGAGCTGTTCGGGCCCGAGCGGGTCGACCTGAACTCGAGCCCGAAGATGGGCAGCGAGGACTTCGCCGACATGGCGATGGCGGTGCCGGGCGCCTACGCCTGGATCGGCGCCTCGCCCGGGGCCGGCCTGCACAACCCGAGCTACAATTTCGACGACACGATCATCCCGATCGGCGCCGCCTTCCTCGCCCGCCTCGTCGAGCGGCGGACCGCGGCCTGATGGCGACGCTGTTCGATTTCACCCCGAAGGCCGCCGACGGCACCCCGCATCCGCTGGCCCAATATCGCGGCAAGGTCGTGCTCGTCGTCAACACCGCCTCGAAATGCGGGTTCACCCCGCAATACGAGGGGCTGGAGGCCTTATGGAAGACGCATCGCGAGGCCGGGCTCGTGGTGCTCGGGTTCCCCTGCAACCAGTTCGGCGCGCAGGAGCCGGGAAACGCCACCGAGATCGCCCAGTTCTGCAGCCTGACCTACGACGTGAGCTTCCCGCTGCTGGCGAAGGTCGAGGTCAACGGGGCTGGCGCCGACCCGGTCTACCAGCATCTCAAGGGCGAGAAGCCGGGCCTCCTCGGCACGGCCGGCATCAAGTGGAACTTCACGAAGTTCCTCGTCGGCCGCGACGGCCGTGTGGTCGGCCGCTATCCGCCGACCGCCAAGCCCGCCTCCCTCGAGCGCGACATCGCCGCCGCGCTGGCCGCCTGAGACGCTTGCGCATCGCAACGGCCTCGGCCGTTGCGATGCGCCTCAGGCCTTTCGGAAGGTGCTCTCGCCGGTGGCGCGCGCCTTGCCGCCGTGTTCCTCTGGTCGCCGGAAGATGGCGCTCGGCGGATGGTGAGGCGGCAGGTTCGTGAAAGATTCGTCCACCGACGCAGGGCTCGACCGCATCGACTTGAAGATCCTGCGCCTGCTTCAGGCGGACGGGCGGATGGGCAACGCCGAGATCGCCAAGCGCGTGAACACCAGCGCGGCGACCTGCCACCGCCGGACGCAGCGGCTGTTCGCCGACGGCTACGTCACGTCGGTCCGCGCCGAGGTCGCGCCGAGCAAGGTCGGCCTCGGCGCCCTGGTGATCGTCGGCGTGGTGCTCGACCGCTCCACGCCGGAGAGCTTCGCGGCCTTCGAGGCGGCGGCCCGCGCCATGCCGACGGTGCTCGACTGCCACCTGGTGGCGGGCGACTTCGACTACTTCCTGAAGATCCGGGTGCGCGACATGACGGACTTCAACCGCCTGCACAGCAGCACCCTGATCGCGCTTCCCGGCGTGCGCCAGACGCGAACGTTCTTCGTGATGAAGGAGGTCGTCGACAACGCGCCGCTGGCCTTGTGACCCAGTGCGGAAGGCCGCACCGTCGCAGGGCGGGGCCGCGTCAGGGCGCCCGGCAATTCATCGCGTCGGCGGCCTCGACGACGCTCAGGGCGCGCCGCCGGACCTCGAGCGTGACCTCCGGTTGCTCCGACACCGCCGTCGCCTCCCGCTTCAACGCCTGGTCGCAGGCGCACGAGCGGTGCCCGGCCGCATCGTAGCAGGCGTCGTGGCGTTGGCAGGCGGCGTCGAGGGCGTCGGTCGGCGGCAGGTCGACACCGCGCTGGCCCGCGCCGCAATAGTTGCCGTGGAACAGCGCCTTGCCCGTGAGCACGTTCGCGAGGTCGCCTTTCGGCGGGGACGGCTCTTCCGCCCTACCGCCCGGGTTGAGGTCGTTCGCCGGGCCGCCGGACTTGCTCGCGGACCCGCGCAGCGCCTTGGGGATGCCCGATTGCGCGTCGGGCTCTCCGAGCCCTTCCCCGGTGCGGGAGTTCGGATCGGACAGGTCCGGCAAGGGCGGCGGCGGTCCCGGCCTCACGGCCTCGGTGTCTGCCGAGTCCGGCGCCTCCTCGACCGTCTGCGCCACGGCACCTTGAGCCAGGCACCCAGCCAAAAATAGGGACAGGGCGATCGCAATCCGAATTCTCAAATTCGTCTCCCCTGGAACCAGGCGAAGTCGTCGATCATCGCGGCCCGCCCGATCGAATTCGGACGTGACGGAACGGCCCCGGCATCGCGGCCTTTGCAATCGACGATGGTCCTTCCCGAAGCGTGGGTAGAACGCCGACCCAATACGGCGAAGGCGGCAAAAGCGTTCCAAAGGGTCCGTCGCCAAGCCGCAGCGCCGCCACCTCGGAGAGGGCAGTCGCGGTCGATCGACGGTGACGACACGACGAGGGTGAGGTGCTGCGCGCCCGACCGGACCCGCATCTCGAACGACGCGATGAACGGTCTCCAGCCCGGCACCGGTCGCGCGACCAGGCCGCCGCGATCCAGCCGACCGGAATACCGCTCAGCCGGCGCGAGCCGCGAGGATCGACGATGATGAAATCTGGGAGCGTCGGGTCTCAACCCGCTGTCACGGCAGCCTTATCGACGCCGGACCTTGCCGTGTGGACATCCACCAGGAAAGCCTGGTGGAGCTGAGCGGGATCGAACCGCTGACCTCCGCAGTGCGATTGCGGCGCTCTCCCATCTGAGCTACAGCCCCGTCCAAGGCGCCGGCCTTTTAGGCCGGCGCCGATCGAACTGTCAATTCCCGATTCCCGCTGCCGTCGCGTCGCCGTCCCCGGTGTCCCGCGCGGGCGCACGAGGACACGTGTTTCGCGCATGAATTCCTTGATCTGGCTCTTCGACACCGTCGTCCAGCTCTTCATCTACGTCCTCATCGCCAGCGCGATCCTCAGCTGGCTCGTCGCCTTCAACGTGGTCAACGTGCGCAACCCGATCGTCTCGCAGATCGGCGAGGTGCTCTACCGGATCACGGAGCCGGTGCTGCGGCCGATCCGCAACCTGCTGCCGAACCTCGGCGGCGTCGACATCTCGCCGATCATCCTGATCCTGCTGCTGCTGTTCGTGAGCCGCCTGCTGCACGAATTCGTGCCGGCCGACCCCTACGTCTACGCCCGATAAGGCCGGCGCGCGGACGCCGCCCCCGCCCGCGA
>NZ_VRUX01000729.1:0-1852 GCF_008039885.1 Methylobacterium sp. WL103 | reverse complement strand
CACATGGCCACCGCCGAGCCCGTCTCGGGCGACCGCGCAGTCGCCTACGTCGCCCTCGCCCGCGGCGCGGTCGAGCGGGCCGGCCTCGACGCGATCGAGCTGGCCCAGCGCTCCGTCGGGCTCTCCGGCTTCCTCGAGGCCCACCCGCTCGAGCGGCTGGCGCGCGACCTCGCGACTTACCTGCGCCAGCCGGCCCCCGACGGGGCGCTTGCCGGCGCGGCGACCTACGTCGCCGAGTCCGAGGCCCCGGTCCACGCGCTCTGGCACGATTCCGAACCGGCCTGACGCCGACCGACCCGAGAAGACGACTTCATGCGCGCCGACGCCTTCCTGCCCCTGCTCGACAGCCTTCCCGTCGCCGACCTGTCGGCGATGGCGACGCGCGGCCTCGTCGTGGTGGCGCCCCATCCCGACGACGAGAGCCTCGGCTGCGGCGGGCTGATCGCCGAGGCGCGGGCGCGCGACCTGCCGGTGCGGCTCGTCGTGGTCAGCGACGGCTGCGGCTCGCATCCGAACTCCCGCCTGTACCCGCCCGAGCGGCTGCGCGGCTTGCGCGAGGAGGAGACCCGCCGGGCGGTGGCCGAGCTCGGGCTGGCACCGGAGCATGTCACCTTCCTGCGCCTGCCCGACGCGCACGTGCCGAGCGCCGGCGCGACGGCGCAGGCCGCAGCCGAGACGGTCGCGGACGCCGTCAGCGCAAGCGGGGCCGACGCGGTGTTCGTCACCTGGCGGCACGACCCGCATTGCGATCACACCGCGGCGGCCGACATCGTCGGGCTCGCCCGCCCGATGCTTCCCGGCATCCGCGCCTACGCCTACCCGGTCTGGGGCTGGACCCTGCCGCCGGAGCGCGAGGTCGGGCCGGCGCCGACTGGGTTCCGGCTCGACGTGTCGACCCACCGCGCCGCCAAGCGCCGCGCGGTGGCGGCCCACGCCTCACAGACGACCGGACTGATCGCCGACGATCTCGAGGGCTTCCGACTCTCGGAGGATATGGTCGACCGCCTGTGCGGCCCCTACGAGCGCTTCGTGGACCTGGCGGCATGACTCGCCGCGACGCCTCGCTGACGCCGGACTACTTCGCCGGGCTCTACGGAGCCGACCCCGATCCCGACCCGTGGGGCTTCACCACCAGCGCCTACGAGGCGGCCAAGTACGCGGCGACGCTCGCCGTGCTCCCGCGCGACCGCTACGCGTCGGGCCTCGAAATCGGCTGCTCGATCGGCGTCTTGACGCAACGTCTGGCGCCGCGCTGCGAAACGCTGCTCGGCGTCGACGTGGTCGAGACGGCGCTGAGCGCGGCCCGCGCCCGCAACGCCGCGACCCCGTGGGTGCGCTTCGAGCCCTGCGCGATCCCGGACGCCTGGCCGTCCGGCCGGTTCGACCTGATCGTGCTCTCGGAGGTCGCCTACTTCTTCACCCGCGCGGACATCGCCCGGATCGCGGCCCGGATCGGCGCGTCGATCCTGCCCGGCGGCGACATCGTGCTGGTGCACTGGCTCGGCGAGACAGACTATCCGCTCTCGGGCGACGGCGCGGCCGAGGCGCTGATCGCGGAAGTGCGCTTCGCCCAGGTCGTGCATCAGGCCCGCACCGACGCGTACCGCCTCGACGTGCTGCACGTGGACGAGGCGTCGGCATGAGCGTCAGCGTCGTCACCCTCAACAAGGGCCGCGGGCACCACCTCGCGCGCCTGCTCGAAGGCCTCGGGCGCTGCGCCCCGCCGGACGAGGCCGTCGTCGTCGAGATGGGCGGCGACACGGCGCCGCTTCCCGATCTCGGCTTCCCGATCCGGCGCACGCACCTGAGCCTCGACGGCCTGCCGCTCGCCGCGGCCCGCAACGCCGGGCGC
>NZ_VRUX01000728.1:0-1855 GCF_008039885.1 Methylobacterium sp. WL103 | reverse complement strand
CCACGAGGTCGGCCCGGCGGCAGAGCCCGGCCAGGCGGCGGGCCGCCTCCCGCAGGCAGGCATCGCCTGCCGCGTGGCCGAAGCCGTCGTTGACCGCTTTGAAGCCGTCGAGATCGACCAGCACCAGCAGCCCCGCGCCGGCACGGCACAGGGCCGCAAGGCGGTCCTCGAAGCACATCCGGTTGGCCAGCCCCGTCATCCCGTCGACCTCGGCGCGCCGGCGCGCCGCCTCGGCGGCCAGCCTCTCCTCGGTGACGTCCTGCTTGATCCCGAACAGCCGAACCGCGACGCCCGCGCGCGCCTCCACCGTAGCGGTCAGGCGAATCCAGCGGAGCTGCCCGGCGGCGGTCCGGATCTCGGCGTCGAGGCGGAAGCCGGTCCGCTCGGTGATCGCCCGCGTGCGGGCCGCCTCGAGGGCGCGGCGCGAGGCGTCCGGATAGTGCTCGAGGGTGCGCCCCCGCGACAGGGCCGTCCCGCGCGGAATCCCGAACAGGTCGTAGACGCCGGACGACCAGTCGAGGGCCTCGTCGTGCAGCCGGCATTCCCACAGGCCGATCCCGGCCGCGGCAGCGGCCTGATCGAAGCTGCGCTGGCGCTCGGCCAGCCGCTCGGCGTCCCGGCGGATCAGGCGCAGCTGCGCCTCGGCGGACCGGAGGGTCGCCGACGCCGCGGCAGCGGCATGGGTGGGCAGCCCGGTCATGCGGTGGGCGACGCCGCCTTGCGGGAGCCGCACCGCGGGTTCGCTTCGGAGATTGCCACGCGATCCTCTCGGCGGACCGGAGCGAGCACAGGGAACGTCCCGGCATCCACGGTTCGATTCGGCACAGCCTAAGCGCAAGCCGGTGAACGGATCGTCAATCCTGATGACCGTCGCCGCTGCACGGTGCCGGCGGACACCCTATATGATCGCGCGGGCGGCCCGGCGCGGGCCGATGGCGAGCGGCGGGTCGGACACGTGGGCAGGATCGGACGATACGGTGCGGGCGTCCTGGTGTTGGCCGGCACGGCGTTGCTCGCCGGATGCGCCGCCGACACGCAGACGACCTCGGCGCTGCCGAGCCTCTACCTGCCGCTGTCGAACGACGCCGCCCACGTCGACACGGAAGCCGCCCGCGACATGATCTCGGCCTATCGCCGCGGCCGCGGCGAGGCGGCCCTCACCCTCGATCCGCAATTGCAGAAGCTCGCCGAGGCCGAGGCCGCGTCGATGGCGCTCGCAGACAGGCCGAGCAAGGCGCAGACCGTGAAGGGCGCGGTGGAGCGCCTCGGCTTCGCCTCGGCCAACGCCAACCTGTCGGCCGGCTACCACACTCTCGCAGAGGCCTTCTCCGGCTGGCGCGACAGCCCGCCCCACAACGCGGTGATGCTCGATCCGAAGGCCGCGCGGATGGGGATCGCCACCGCCTACGCGCCCGGCTCGAAGTACAAGGTCTACTGGGCGCTGCTGACCGCGAAATAACGCCCCGCCGGCCGGCAGGACCGATCCGGAGGATGCGATGCCGCCGACACGCGCCATGTTCACCCTGTGCCTAGTCGCGCTGCTGGCGCAGTCGGTGCGGGCCGATCCGCTCCGCCTCGTCCTCGGCACCGCCACCCCCGGCGGCGGCTTTCCCGCCTACGGCGCGGCGCTCGCCTCCGCGATCCATGAGGTCGACCCGGACCTCATCATCGAGACCCAGGCCAGCGGCGGCTCGGCCGAGAACGTCGGGCTGCTGCGCGCCGGCACCGTCGACCTCGCCCTGGTGCAGGGGGAGGTCGCCTAGGGCCGCCCGCCGCACCCCCACCGAAGGGGGGTATAAAAAAAAACCCGCCCCCCCCCCCGGGGGGACGTGCTGAAGGTTTGGCGGGTGCGGTA
>NZ_VRUX01000727.1:0-1863 GCF_008039885.1 Methylobacterium sp. WL103 | reverse complement strand
CGCGAGGGCGTCCCGGCCCTTCGCCACCGGGTCGCGCATTCCCGCGGTCCCGTCGAGCAGCCGCATCTGCGCGTGGGCGCGGGCGGCCGCCGATTCCAGCTGCGACAGGGCGAAGGCGTGGACCATCGCCATCCAGCGCACGGCGCGGCTGCCGGAGGTGTAGCCCGCGAACTGGAACAGCCGGTCGGCGTTCAGGCTGGTCCGCGTGGTCGCGTCGCCGCCTTCGCCGGCCAGGGCTTCGGCGAGCGCGCGCTTGGCGGAGTCCAGCGCGAAGGCGCGATGCTGCGAGGGCGAGATCGGCAGGACCAGGCGCACAGCGAGGAACAGGATGATCGCCGCCGCGATCACCAGCGCGACGTTCATCAGGTAGGTCTGCGGATCGTAGCTCTGCGGATTCTCCGGGGCGATCAGCACCGGCGTAAACACCAGCGCGATGAAGCCGATGCCGAAGGTCGACGGGTTCAGCGACAGAAAGCAGGCGACGAAGACCGGCACGATCATCGCGATGGCGAGCAGCGGGAAGCCCTGGTTCCCGTTGAGGAAGGCGAACAGCACGATGCCGGCGAACAGCGACGCCAGCGGCATGCCGATCAGCACGCCGACGGCGAACTTCTTCGGGTCCGGGGCGGTGGACGACAGCGCGCAGGTGGAGGCCACCTGCACCAGCGCGAACGAGGTCTGCGGCAGGCCGGACACGATCATGAAGGCGGCGGTGAGCCCGAAGCCGATCGCCACCCGCAAGGCCGCGCGCAAGGCCACGGGAAAGTCGCGGTGCGTCGGGAGCTTCACGTCGCGCAGCGGCACATGGCCATCGGCGAGCGCGCGCACTCCGTCTTCGGCAAAGGTCGCCGCGTTGACGAAGTCGAGGCAGCGCTGGAGCGCCACCAGCTCGTCGAGGGGGCGGCGCCCGTCCCGTACGGCGTCGTCGACGAGGTCGCGTAGCCTCGTGTCGATTGGGTCGAGGCGTGCGGCCTCCGGTTCGCCGACGCCGCCGCCGGAAACCTCGCGGCACAAGCCCTGCGCCTCCTCCACCGCCGGGCTCGGATGGCGAAGCGCCGCCGCGGCGTTGACGGCGGCGCGGCTCGCTGCCGCCATCACGTAGAGCGCCGCGATCGCGCTGCGGGCCCCGGCCGCGCGATACGGGCCGTCGTCGAGCTCGCCGGCGATGGCGCTGGCGTCGGCGCGCATCGGCGCGATCGTGCGGATGAGGGCTGCGGTGCGCAGGGGCCCGGGATCGCCTGACGTGAACGCCTCGTGGGCGAAGGCCTTGGTGCCGTCGTAGGCCGACGACAGGGTCGGCAACAGCGTGCGCCACGTGCTGGGGGAGGCGAGAGCATCGTTGATGAAGGTGATCGTGACGATCGCCACCGTGATCGCCGCAAGCCGCCCGACCGCCGCGTCGAAGGTCGTCTGCGGCGCATCGATATGCGCAAGCGCGATGATCGCGACGGTATAGCCCGAGAGCATCGCACCGTAGGCGCGGGTGTCCTGCAGGTACTGGGCGGTGAAGACGCAGAGCCCGATCCACACCGAGAAGGCGACGAGCAGCGTCACGCGGTCCTGCGCGAACAGCGCCATGAACACGATCGCCACGATGCCGCCGACGACGGTGCCGAGGAAGCGGTAGGCCGCCTTCGAGATCGCCTGCCCGCGCTTGGGCTGCGCCAGGATCGCCACGCCGGTGGCGGCGGACGACGCGCTGTCGAGCTGCAGCCAGAACGCGACGTAGAGCGCCAGCATCATCGCCAGCCAGATCCGGAAGGCGAAAGCCCAGGCGGCCGGCTTCGGCACGATCGCGTCGAGCCGGTCGATCGCGCGGTCGAGCCACGAGGCGCGCCGGGTGGCGGCCGCGCTCATCGCAGG
>NZ_VRUX01000726.1:0-1864 GCF_008039885.1 Methylobacterium sp. WL103 | reverse complement strand
GGCCTGCAAGGCCGCGATCGCGGCGGCGCTGGCGTCGCACCCGCGCAGCGCCGTGCTCGACGAGCGCCGCGACACCCCCGAATCGCACGACGACGCGCTGTTCTTCGACCTGAGCCATTACCGGCTCCCGGTCGCCCGGCCGCTCGCCGACACCATCGCCGCGGCGGTCAATCGCCTGCGGGCTCGGCCGGCGATCCCGGGTTGAGCACATCAATCTCGATTCGTCGCCGCGCACCGTGGCGTCTTTGCCGCATCAATTGGCGCAGCGCGTGCAGGTGCGGACGTCGGCACGTGGGTGCGTTGTAGCAGCAATCCACCTCGACTATACGGCAGGCAATGATCGCCGCGGACCGGCCGTACGGGACTATGGAAGGGCGACGAATGGCGAAGGTGACGCTGGAGGACGGCTACGTTCCGTCCGACGACGAGCCCTTCATGAACGAGCGTCAGCGCGAGTATTTTCGGCGCAAGCTGCTCGGCTGGAAGAGCGACATCCTGCGCGAGGCGCAGGACACCCTCGTTGCGTTGCAGAGCGAGAACGAGAACCACCCCGACCTCGCGGACCGCGCCTCCTCGGAGACCGACCGGGCGATCGAGCTGCGGGCCCGCGACCGGCAGCGCAAGCTCACCGGCAAGATCGACGCGGCGCTGGCACGGATCGAGGACCGGTCCTACGGCTATTGCGAGGAGACCGGCGAGCCGATCTCGCTGCGCCGGCTCGATGCACGACCGATCGCGACGCTGTCGCTGGAGGCGCAGGAGCGCCACGAACGCCGCGAGCGCGTCTACCGCGACGACTGAGTTTTGTTGCGATGCGGCATCGGTTTGTCCAGTAACAGCGCCGTCTCGACTGGTCCGGACTGCCCGAGATGCGACGTCGAGCCCCGGAACCGACGGGCTCGACGGTGCTTGATCCGATGACATCATCGGAAGGCACCTCCATGAGCAACGATGTTCTGATTCCGGTCCTCGCCATCGGGACCATCGTGGTCGCGACGGTGATCGCCGTCTGGCAGCGCACGCGCGTCGCGCAGAAGAAGCACGACTCCAGCCGCTCCGCCTTCGTCGCGAACCATGGCGAGGCGCCGCGCCCGAACCGGCCCGGCACCGAGCACACATGATCGCGCCCACCTGATCGTCTCGCTGGCGATCAGAACGGCAGCAGGATGTCGACGATCTGCTGGCCGTAGCGCGGCTGTTGGACGTCGGTGATCTGGCCGCGGCCGCCATAGGCGATGCGGGCCTGCGCGATCTTCGTCGATTCGATGGTGTTGTCCGACTCGATGTCCTCCGGGCGGACCACGCCGGCCACGACGAGTTCGCGCACCTCGAAGTTGATCCGGATCTCCTGCTTGCCCTCGACCACGAGGTTGCCGTTCGGCAAAACCTGCGTGACGATGGCGGCGACGTTGGTCGACACGGTCTCGTTGCGCTGGACCGACCCGACGCCGTCGTTGGAGGAGCTGGACGTGGCGGCGAGCAGCTTGTCGGGCGAGACGCCGGCGGCGAGCACCGCGGCATTCTTCTCCAGGCCGCCGGCGTTCGGCAGGCCGAAGTTCTCGGTGTTGCTGCGCGAGCGCTTGGTCTCGTTGGAGATGTTGGCCTGGTCGGTGACGTTCACCTTCACGGTGACGAGGTCGCCGATCCGCGCGGCGCGCTGGTCCTTGAAGAAGGCGCGCGAGCCGGTCCGCCACAGGGAGTTCGGCGCATACGAGACCGGCTGCACGTCGGGCATCGGCAGGCGGACAGGCTTGTAACCGGCCTGGGCGGTCGGGTCCTCGATCGCCGAGAGCGCCGGCTGCGCCCCGACGTTCGAGAGCCGGTCGACGGTGTTGCAGGCGCCCAGGCCGGCGCAGGCGACGAG
>NZ_VRUX01000725.1:0-1864 GCF_008039885.1 Methylobacterium sp. WL103 | reverse complement strand
CGCGCAATCCGAGCCGGCGCCCCCGGCGGCCGGCGCCGGCTGGGTCCACGCGGTGACGCTGATGGGGCAGCCGAAATACGGCCCGGACTTCAAGCATTTCGACTACGCCGACCCAGGCGCCCCCAAGGGCGGCCTCGTGCGCCTCGGGGCGCAGGGCGGGTTCGACAACTTCAACCTCGTGGTCTCGGGCCTGAAGGGCGACCTCGAAGGCGGGATCGCGCTGCTCTACGACACGCTCACCACCGAATCCCTCGACGAGCCCTTCACCTCCTACGGCCTGCTGGCCGAGGCGCTTCGGGTCGCGCCCGACCTCGGCTCGGTGACCTACCGCCTGCGCGAGAACGCGAAGTGGCACGACGGCGTCGCGATCACCCCCGAGGACGTGGTCTGGTCGTTCGAGACCTTCAAGGCGAACAGCCCGCGCTACGCCGCCTACTACCAGACCGTGGCGAAGGCGGAAGCCGCCGGCCCGCGCGAGGTGACCTTCACCTTCACCGAGACCGGCAACCGCGAGCTGCCGCAGGTGATCGGGCAGCTCCCCGTGCTGCCCAAGCACTGGTGGACGGGCAAGGACGCACAAGGGCGCCAGCGCAACGTCGCCGAGACGACGCTGGAGCCGCCGCTGGGATCGGGCCCGTACAAGCTGGATAAATTCGATCCCGGCCGCTCGGCGACCTATGTCCGCGTCGCCGACTACTGGGGCAAGGACCTGGCGGTGAATGCCGGGCGCAACAACTTCGGCACCCAGCGCTACGAGTATTTTCGCGACGGGACGGTGCTGGTCGAGGCGCTGAAGGGCGACCTCTACGACTTCCGCGCCGAGAACATCGCCCGCAATTGGGCCACCGCCTACGACGACTTCCCCGCGGTGAAGGACGGCCGCCTGATCAAGGAGGCCTTCCCCGACCGCGGCAACGGCAACATGCAGGCGTTCATCTTCAACACCCGCAAGGACAAGTTCAAGGACCCGCGCGTGCGGCGCGCCTTCAACCTTGCGATGAACTTCGAGGAGATGAACCGGGCGCTGTTCTACGGCTTGTACAAGCGCATCGACTCGTACTTCTACGGCTCCGAGCTCGCCGCCTCCGGCCTGCCCGAGGGCGAGGAGAAGGCGCTGCTCGACACGGTGAAGGACAAGGTGCCGCCGTCCGTCTTCACCACGCCCTACAAGAACCCCGTGAGCGAGACGCCGGAGGCCGTGCGCACGAACCTGCGCGAGGCCGTGCGCCTGCTGCGCGAGGCCGGCTACGAGCAGCGCGACGGGCGCATGGTGAACAAGGCGACGGGCGAGCCGCTCACCGTCGAATTCCTGGAGTTCCAGAACACCTTCGAGCGGGTGATCCTGCCGTTCTCGGCGCAGCTCAAGCTCATCGGCGTCGGCACCTCGCTGCGGGTGATCGACCAGGCGCAGTACCAGAACCGGCTGCGCAACTTCGACTTCGACGTCACCACCGGCTCCTGGCCGGAATCGCTCTCGCCGGGCAACGAGCAGCGCGAGTACTGGGGCTCGGCATCTGCCGACAAGCCCGGCTCGCGCAACCTCATCGGCATCAAGGATCCCGCGATCGACGCGCTGATCGAGAAGGTGATCTTTGCCAAAGACAGGCCCGGCGTGCTGGCGGCGACCCATGCACTGGACCGGGTGCTGCTGTCCCACGACTTCGTCGTGCCGCAATGGGCCTCGAACGTCTCGCGGACCCTGCGCTGGAACCGCTTCGCGCACCCGGCCGTCCTGCCGCTCTACGGCTCGTCCGGCTTCCCGACGACGTGGTGGTACGACGAGGCGGCGGCCGCCAAGACCGGGGCGCCGCGTTGAGCCGGGTCTCCCGCCGTTCGCTCGTCCTCGGGGCGGGCGCGCTCGGCG
>NZ_VRUX01000724.1:0-1867 GCF_008039885.1 Methylobacterium sp. WL103 | reverse complement strand
GCCGGCTGCGGCTCGGCCTTCGCCGCGGAGGGGCGCTTTCGGCCCTTCGCCATCTGGGCCGAGGCGCGCTGCACGAAGTCGCGGAAGATCGAGGCCGGGACGTCGCCGCCGCCGACGCGGTTCATCGACGAGTTGTCGTCGTTGCCGACCCAGACGCCGACGACCATGTCCGGCGTCATGCCGATGAACCAGGCGTCGCGATAGTCCTGCGTCGTCCCGGTCTTGCCGCCGACCGGCTGGCCGGACACGCGCGCGCCCTTGCCGGTGCCGCCGTCGACCACCGCCTGCAGCGAATCGAGCATCATCGTGCGGCTGTCGCCCGGCAGGCCGGCCGCGGGCTTGGCGTCCGGGTGGACGTAGAGCGGGGCCGCCGCGCCGCCGCGGATCGCGTGGATGTCGAAGCTCTCCACCGGCGTGCGGTTGGCGAGCACCCCGGCATAGGCGCGCGTCATCTCCAGCAGCGTCACCTCGGCCGAGCCGAGGGAGAGGCTCGGCACGTTCGGCAGCTCGGACTGGACGCCGAGCCCTTTGGCCGTCGCGATCACCGCCGGGATGCCGAGCTCGTCGCCGAGCTGGGCCGCCACCGTGTTGATCGACAGGGCGAAGGCGGTCCGCAGCGGCACCGCGCCGCGGAAGCGGTTGTTCGAATTCTGCGGCTCCCAGTCGCCGATCTGCACCGGGCGGTCCACCAGCACGGTCTCCGGCGTCAGGCCGTTCTCGTAGGCCGTGAGGTAGACGAACAGCTTGAACAGCGAGCCGGCCTGCCGCTTGGCCTGGGTCGCGCGGTTGAACTGGCTGTCCTCGTAGTCGCGCCCGCCCACCATCGCGAGGATCGCGCCGTCCTTGGACATCGCGACGAGGGCGCCCTGGCCGATCTTCTTCTTGCCGCCCTCGGCGTCGAGGCGCCGGGCGACGACGCCTTCGGCGAGGCTTTGGAGGTCGAGGTTCAGGGTCGAGCGCACGGTGAGGTCGCCGGGCGCGTCGGTGAGCTTCTTGGCGTCGGCCGCCAAGAGGTCGAGGAAATAGTTGCTGCCCGGCGGCGTCTCGGGGGGCGTGCGCAGGGTCACGGTCTTGGCGCGCGCCGCGTCGGCCGCTTCCGCGGTGATCGCGCCGGTCTCGACCATGGTCTGCAGCACCACGTCGGCGCGCTCCTTGGCGCCGCCGAAGTTGCGCGTCGGGGCGAGCTGCGAGGGCGCCCGCACCAAACCGGCGAGCATCGCCGATTCCGGCAGGGTCAGGGCCTTGGCGCCCTTGCCGAAGTAGCGCCGCGCCGCAGCGTCGATCCCGTAGGCGCCGGCGCCGAAATACGCGGTGTTGAGGTAGCCGAGCAGGATGTCGTCCTTGCTCATTTCAGATTCGACCCGCAGCGCCAGGAACGCCTCCTGGACCTTACGGCGCAGGGACTTCTCCTGGTTGAGCGAGGTGAGGCGGACATATTGCTGGGTGATCGTCGACCCGCCCTCGCGCACGCCGCCGCCGACGGCGTTGCGCCACGCCGCGCGCATCAGCCCGCGCAGGTCGATGCCCCAGTGGCTGTAAAAGCGCCGGTCCTCGATCGCGACGATCGCCTGGGCGAGGTGGGGCGGCAGGTCGGCCTTGGTGATCGGCTGCCCGCGGAACGCGCCGCGCGTGGCGAAGACCCGGCCGTCGTCGGCCTCGACGGTGAGCGCCCGCTGGCCCTGGTCGATCACCACGCCGCCGAGCGGCGGCAGAGTCAGGAAGGCGAACAGGACGTAGGCGGCCAGCGCCGCCAGCGGCAGGGCGACGACGAGCGCGGCCGCAATGAGGATGGGGCGCAGCGGCCTTCGACGAAACGCCAGAAGTGACCGGGCGGGCAGCGCCGCCTCCGCACTCTCGACCGGAGCGC
>NZ_VRUX01000723.1:0-1871 GCF_008039885.1 Methylobacterium sp. WL103 | reverse complement strand
CCTCTGCCGCCCCCGGCGCCCCGCTGGGCGTGACCGCCCCCGACGCGATCGAGCATGTGCAGATGCACCGCATGGAGCGCCGCATGATGCATCGCCGGATGGAGCGTCGCATGATGCACCGTCACATGGAGCGCCGCATGATGCGCCGTCACATGGAGCGCCGGATGATGCGCCGCATGTGATCTGATCGCTTCGATCAGGTCGGCGACGGGGTCCTTCGGGGCCCCGTTTTTGTTTGCAGCATCCCCATCCCGCGCCGTCCCGCCGGATTGCCGCGGACTCCGCGGATTCCTATGTCGGAGCGCAGGCCGGGTTGCGGCTGCGACGCTTTCGGAGACCACATGCCCCCGTCCAACCGCCTGTTCGACGACTTCGCCCGCCTGATGACCGATGCCGCCGGCGCCGCGCAGGGCGTACGCCGCGAGGCCGAGACGGTGATCCGCGCCCAGGCCGAGCGGCTGATCCGCGACATGGACATCGCCTCCCGCGAAGAGCTCGACGTCCTGCGCGACATGGTCGCCACCTTGCGCTCGCAGAACGAGGCGCTGACCGCCCGCATCGCGGCGCTGGAGGCCGACGCGAAGCCGCCCGCGGCCGCCGTCGCCGGGGCGAGCGAGGCGATCTGATCGACGGTGGCGAGGGCCGGGTCGCCGGCGCGAATCGGCCCCGGCGGGGCGGCGGGCTTGTACACAGGAAGCGCGCGCGAACGATCCATTTCCTGTTCACCGGCCGGGGGAAGCGCTTTGTGTCGCGAGTCCGCACCGGTTTATAGTCGGTGACGTACTGATTCGCCTTAACCCGCCGAAGACGGGACGCCGCAGAGCCGCCGCCACGAGGTATACCGTCCCATCGGGACAAGTGTCGTCGCGTCGTGACGTGGTTTCGTGCTTCGGTTCTTTTTTGTTCACCATGCCGCGGCGCTCGAATACGGCGGCGTCATTTCGGATCGTCATGCCACAGCTTCACGTCGACATCGAGGGCTACGATCGGATCGAGCACCCGCTCGATGTCGTCGAGCGGCTTGCCGCGCTCCGCGACTGGATCTTCGATCGCGCCGAGACGGACGAGATGTCCGTGGTGGTGGCCGGACGCTGGACCGAGTACCAGGTCGCCTTCACCTGGATCGAGGATGTCGAGGCGCTGCACGTCGCCTGCGCCTTCGACCTCAAGGTGCCGGACCGCCGCCGCACCGAGGTGCAGCGCCTGATCGCCCTGATCAACGAACAGCTCTGGATCGGCCATTTCGACCTGTGGTCGAGCGACGACGTGGTGATGTTCCGCCATTCCCTGCTGCTCGCCGGCGGCTCGGTGCCGACGCACCCGCAATGCGCCATGCTGTTGAAGTCGGCGGTCGAGGCGTGCGAGCGCTACTACCAGGCGTTCCAGTTCGTGCTCTGGGCCGGCAAGTCCGCCCGCGAGGCGCTGGACGCCGTGCTGTTCGAGACCGAAGGCGAGGCCTGAGGCGCACCATGGTGGGTTCCGCAGGCGGCGCCCTGCCCGCCTCCCTGACCCTCGTCGGGGCGGGCAAGATGGGCGGGGCGATGCTCGAGAGCTGGCTCGCGGCCGGCCTCGACCCGCATCACACCACCGTCGTCGAGGCCCATCCGACCGAGGCTTTGCGTGTGCTCTGCACGGCGCGCGGCCTCGCCCTGAACCCGGCCACCGTCGCGCCGGCCGCCATCCTCGTCGTCGCGATCAAGCCGCAGGGCTTCCCTGACGCCGCGCCCGACCTCGACCGGATGGTCGGCCCCGACACCGTCGTCCTCTCGATCCTGGCGGGCAAGACCGTCGCCGACCTCGCAGGCCGACTGCCGAGCGCCCGGGCGATCGTGCGGGCGATGCCGAACCTGCCGGCCAGCATCGGCCGCACG
>NZ_VRUX01000722.1:0-1872 GCF_008039885.1 Methylobacterium sp. WL103 | reverse complement strand
GGGGAGGGGCCTTCGAAGCGCCTCGCCGAGCAGGACGCCGCCCGCGCCGTGCTGGGCCGCGAGGGCATCGTCGAGGGTGGCGGCCCCGGCGGACACGAAGCAGGGAACGGGGTCGGCGAGCGGCCGAGCGAGGACCGAACATGAGCGCGATGGCCCAAGAAGAGCCCCAGGACGACCCGCAGGACGATTCCGAGGACGCGTTCGAGGCGGCGGCGGAGCGGGCGCCCCCGAGCCTGCTGCCGGGCACGCCCACCGATGCCAAGGCCGGCTTCGTCGCCCTGATCGGCGTGCCCAACGCCGGCAAGTCGACGCTCCTGAACAGCCTCGTCGGCACCAAGGTCTCGATCGTCTCGCGCAAGGTCCAGACCACGCGGGCGCTGGTGCGCGGCATCCTGATCGAGGGCTCGGCCCAGGTGGTGCTCGTCGACACGCCCGGCATCTTCCAGCCGAAGCGCAGGCTCGACCGGGCGATGGTCCACTCCGCCTGGAGCGGGGCGGCCGACGCCGACGCGGTCTGCCTGCTGGTCGACGCCCGCAAGGGGATCGACGAGGAGCTGGAGACGATCCTGGCGCGCCTGCCGGACGTGCGCCGGCACAAGATCCTGATCCTCAACAAGATCGACCTCATCCTGCGCGAGAAGCTGCTCGCGCTGGCCGAGGAGCTGAACAAGCGCATCCCCTTCGCCGACACCTTCATGATCTCGGCGCTGAACGGCGACGGCATCGCCACGCTGAAGCAAGCTCTGGCCAAGCTGATGCCGGCCGGCCCCTGGCTTTACCCAGAGGATCAGGTCTCGGACGCGCCGATCCGCATGCTCGCTTCGGAAATCACCCGCGAAAAGCTCTACGACCGTTTGCACGAGGAGCTGCCCTACCGCTCCACCGTCGAGACCGATCAGTGGCAGGTGCGCAAGGACGGCTCGGTGCGCATCGAGCAGACCATCTTCGTCGAGCGCGAGAGCCAGCGCTCGATCGTGCTCGGCAAGGACGGCCAGACCATCAAGGCGATCGGCACGGCGGCCCGCCGCGAGATCGCCGAGGTGGCCGAGACCACGGTGCATCTGTTTCTGCATGTGAAGGTGCGCGAGAACTGGGCCGACGACCCGGCCCGCTACCGCGAGATGGGCCTGGAATTCCCGCGCGGCTGATTCTTTTCTGCGCGCGCCTTTTCGAATCGCGCGAAACGGCGTGTTGATGCGTCGGGCTCTCCGTGCCGACCCGGCGGTGAGCGGATTCCGCGACGACGACCCGACCGCCTATCCCGAGCCGTTCCCGCGCGGAGCGGCCGCATCGCGGCGTCGCCCGCATCCCCTATGGCCTCTTCAGTCGACCGACACCGAAATCCGCGACACCGAAATCCACGATACCCATGTCCGACACGTCCCTATCCGATGCCGTCTACGGCCTGCCGCCCGCGGAGCTCGCCGACGTTCCGCCCGGCGCCGTCCAGGTCTCGCCCCTCGTTCCCGGATCGGCCCGGCTGGAGGATTGCGCTGACCTGAGCCTCGCGCGGGTCTGGATGCTCGCGCCGCCCGGGACCGTGGAGCGCCGCTTCGTCCTGGCGCAGGCGCTTCGCGCGCTCCGGCCCGGCGGCGACCTCCTGGCGCTGGCGCCGAAGGATCGCGGCGGGGCGCGGCTCGCGCGTGAACTTTCCGACCTCGGCTGCGGCAGCGCCGAGGAGGCCAGGCGCCACCACCGGATCTGCCGCGTCGTCCGGCCCGAGGGCGCGTTGCCGCTGGACGCGGCGCTCTCCGAGGGCGCACCGCGCCACATCGACAACCTCGCGCTGTGCACGCAGCCCGGCATCTTCTCGTGGGACCGGCTCGATCCCGGCAGCGCGCTGCTGCTCGCGACGCTGCCCGCGCTGAAGGG
>NZ_VRUX01000721.1:0-1873 GCF_008039885.1 Methylobacterium sp. WL103 | reverse complement strand
GCCGGGCGCATCCGGCCCGTCCCCCGGTTCCTGCCGAGGGCCTGCGACGGGAGCCGGATCCGGGCCAGCTCTGGGGCATGTCCTTCGCCCTCCCGGCCCACGCCTGGCGCGCATGCGGCGGCATGGACGAGGCTTACGCCGGCTATGGCGGGGAGGAGACCGACCTCGCCATGCGCCTCGCAGCCTCCGGCCTGCCGACCTTCTGGGTCGGCGGCGCGCGCGCGTACCACCAGCACCATCCCGTCCACGTGCCGCCGCTGCAGCACTTCGACGCCATCCTCGCCAACGCCGCCCGCTTCCGGCGCGCGCACGGGCGCTGGTGCATGACCTACTGGCTCGACCAGTTCCGGGCCGCCGGGCTGATCGCCTGGGACGACGACGCCCCCGCGATCCAAGTCCTGCGCCGGCCGGACCCGACCGAGATCGCCGCCGCCCTGCGGCCCGACGCCCTGTTCTCCTGACGGATCGCGAATCCCACAGCCATGAAGAAGCCCATCGCGTTCTTCGTCCACCATCAGGGACGGGGCCACGCCAACCGCACGATGGCGGTGGCGGCCGAATTCGCAAAGGACCGGCCCGTCTCCGTGCTGACCGCCGGCCCGTCGCTGTTCGACGGTTTCTCCCGCGACATCGAGATCGTGCCGCTGCCGAACATGATCGGCGCGTCCGTGCCGACGCCGCGCCTCTACGCGGAGCCGACGCCGCAGGTGATGCACTGCGTGCCGCTGGGGCTCGCCGAGATGCGCCGGACCATGCGGCGCATCCTGGACCACCTCGACGAGCGCGACGTCGGCCTGTTCGTGGTCGACGTCTCGGCGGAGATCGCCCTGCTCGCGCGCATCGCCAGCGTGCCCGCGGTGCAGATCCGCATGCACGGCGACCGTTCCGACATCGGCCATGTCGGCGCCTACGAGGCCTGCGTCGGGATGCTGGCCCCCTTCGACGAGCGCATGGAGCAGGCCGACTACCCGGCCGCCCTGCGCGCCAAGACCTTCTACAGCGGGGGCCTCTGCACCAGCGTCGACGGCGTGCCCGACCGAGCGGAGGCGCGGGCGAAGCTCGGCCTCGATGCTGAGCGCGAGATCGTCGTGGCCATCACCGGGGGCGGCGGCAGCGGTACGCCCTACGCACCCCTGACGGTGGCGGCGCGGGCTGCGCCCGACACCCTGTGGCTGACCCTGGGGCCGACCCACCGCGAGGGCCACGAGACCGACTTCGCCAACCTGCGCGAGCTCGGCTGGGTGCCCTCCGTCACCGACTACCTCGCCGCCGCCGACATCGTGGTGGCCTCGGCCGGCGACAACACGATCCACGAGGTCGCCCGCGTCGGCGGCCGGCTGATCGTGATGCCCGAATGGCGCTACTTCGGCGAGCAGACCCGGAAGGCCGAGGCCCTGGTCCGGCTCGGGGCTGCGGTCCAGGCCCCAATCTGGCCCGGCGACCTCCGGGGCTGGCGCGACCTCCTCGACCGGGCGCGCGGCCTCGACCCCGCCCCCTTGCGCAGCCTCTACGCGCCGGACGCCGCCGCGCGCGCCGCCGGATGGCTCGAAGGCCTGACCGATGAACTCTGGTACGGCGCGGCCGAGCCTGCTCCGCTCACGGTCGTCTCCGGCCGCATGCCCGCATCCCGCACCGCCTGAACCTCCCGGAGCCAGACCGCCCCATGTCCACCGTTTCCGTCGTGACCCTGGCCAAGGGCCGGCCGGCGCACCTGCGCAACGTGCTCCGCGGCCTGGAGCGCCAGACGCAAAAGCCCGCCGAGTTCGTCGTCGCGGTGATGCAGGACGCGCCCTACGACCTGCCCGAGGTCGGCTTCCCGGTGCGCCAGATCCTGGTGCCGGGCACGGAGCTGCCGCTGGCGGCGGCGCGCAAC
>NZ_VRUX01000720.1:0-1874 GCF_008039885.1 Methylobacterium sp. WL103 | reverse complement strand
GCCCTGCGGCAGGTGGCGACGCCGGCGGCGCTCGGCGCCTTCGCCTGCGTGCTGTTCGCGTTCGCGGCGCTGACCTACGCCCACGCCACGTCCGACTTCTCGGTCCAGAACGTGGTCGAGAACTCGCACACGACGAAGCCGTTCATCTACAAGCTCTCCGGCGTCTGGGGGAACCACGAGGGCTCGATGCTCCTCTGGATCCTGATCCTCACGCTGTTCGGGGCGATGGTGGCGGTGGCCCGCGAGTCGGTGCCGCCTGTGCTGCGCGCCAACACCCTGGCGGTGCAGGGCTTCATCACCTTCGTCTTCGTGCTGTTCGTGATCACCACCTCAAACCCGTTCACCCGGGCGGTGCCGGCGCCGGTCGAGGGCAACGATCTCAATCCGCTGCTGCAGGATTTCGGCCTCGCGGTGCATCCGCCGCTGCTCTACGTCGGCTATGTCGGCTTCTCGATCACCTTCGCCTTCGCGATCGCGGCCCTGATCGACGGCAAGATCGACGCCGTCTGGGCCCGCGCGGTGCGCCCGTGGACGCTGACCGCCTGGAGCTTCCTGACGCTCGGCATCGCGATGGGCTCGTACTGGGCCTATTACGAGCTCGGCTGGGGCGGCTGGTGGTTCTGGGATCCGGTCGAGAACGCCTCGCTGATGCCGTGGATCGCCGGCACAGCGCTGTTGCACTCCACCGTCGTGATGGAGAAGCGCGACGCCCTCAAGGTCTGGACGGTGCTCCTCGCCATCCTCACCTTCTCGCTGTCGCTGCTCGGCACCTTCATCGTGCGTTCGGGCGTGCTCACCTCGGTGCACTCCTTCGCCACCGACCCGACCCGCGGCATCTTCATCCTCGCGATCCTGATCCTGTTCATCGGCGGGTCGCTGACGCTGTTCGCGTGGCGCGCGCCGATGCTGCGGCAGGGCGGCCTGTTCGCGCCGATCTCGCGCGAGGGCGCGCTGGTGATGAACAACCTGTTCCTCGTGGCCGCCTGCGCCACCGTGCTCGTCGGCACGCTCTACCCGCTGCTGCTGGAGATGCTGACGGCGGAGAAGATCTCGGTCGGGCCGCCGTTCTTCAACTACACGTTCGTGCCCCTGGCGATCCCGCTCCTGCTGATCGTGCCGTTCGGGCAGACCCTGGCCTGGAAGCGCGGCGATGCGCTCGCCGCCTCGCAGCGCCTGTTCGCGGCCCTCGGCCTCGCCCTGGCGGTCGGCCTCGCCACCCTGGCCTGGACCTGGGGCGGCCCGGCCATGGCTCCGGTCGGCGTGGGCCTGGGCGCCTACCTCATCGTCGGCTCGGTGCTGGAGATCGTCTCGCGCGCCCGCGGCTTCGGCAGCAGCCGCACCCGCGCGCCCGGCCTGATCTGGCGCCGGGCGATCGGCCTGCCGCGCTCGGCCTGGGGCACGGCCATCGCCCATGCCGGCGTCGGCGTGGTCGTGCTCGGCATCGCGGCGCAGGGCTGGGCGACCGAGGGCCTCGCCACCCTGAAGCCTGGTCAAACCCTGGCGACCGGCCCTTACGTGGCGACGCTGGATCGGGTCGCGCCGCGGCCCGGCCCGAACTACGAGGAGGTCGCGGCCTTCCTCACCATCCGCGACAAGGCTGGCGACGAGATCGGCCAGGTCGACACCGGCAAGCGCTTCTACCCGAGCCGCAAGATGACGGTGACGGAATCGGGCCTGCTCACCCGCGGCGTCAGCCAGGTCTACGCCAGCCTCGGCGAGATCTCGCCCGACGGCAGCATCGGCCTGCGGCTGTACTACAAGCCGCTGGTGCTGCTGATCTGGCTCGGCGCGGTGGTGATGGCGCTCGGCGGCGGCCTGTCGCTCACCGACCGGCGCATGCGCGTTGGCGCGCCCGCCCGCGCCAAGCTCAAGCC
>NZ_VRUX01000071.1:0-12763 GCF_008039885.1 Methylobacterium sp. WL103 | reverse complement strand
GGTGCTGCGCGCGACCTTCCTGCCGCCGGAGCTCGGTACCGGTCCCCTCGCCCTGCCGCCGGCGCTGGCGCTGCACGGGGCGCGGGACGCCCTCGTCGGCCCGAGCCATCCGGAAACCCTGCGGCTGCGGATGGAAGAGGCGGGCGGGACCTGCCGCGTCCACCTCTACCCGGACCAGGGCCACGCCTTCGACCCGGCGACGGATGCCGACGCGACCGCGCGCGGCGTCGGCTTCCTGAAGCGTGCGTTCGGTCCTATCTGAGGTGGACACGTATCCGACCGCCGCCCTCCGGCGGCCCCAGCCGACGCGCGGCGCGAGACATCGAGACCTTCAGATGACGACAGCGCAAAATCCCGGCCTCGCCGACCTGCCGGCCGGCAACCCCTTCTCCGAGGCGGCCTGGGGCACGCCGGCCGAGCTTCCGCCCTTCGAGCGCATCCGGCCCGAGCACTACCTGCCGGCCTTCGAGGCGGCGCTGGCGGCGCACGACGCCGAGATCGCGGCGATCGCAGGCGAGGCCGCGGCGCCGAGCTTTTCCAACACCGTCGCGGCGATGGAGCGGGCGGGCCTCGCCCTCGATCGGGTCGCCGGGGTGTTCTACAACCTCACCGGCAGCCACACGAACCCCGAGCTGCAGGCGATCGAGCGGACGATCGGCCCCAAGCTCTCGCGCCACGGCAGCGCGATCTACCTCAACCCGGAGCTGTGGGCGCGCATCTCCGCGGTGGACGCCGACGCCGAAGGCCTGGGCGACGAAGAGCGCCGGGTGCTGTCGCGCTACCGCACCCGCTTCCGCCGCGCGGGCGCCGACCTCGGGCCGGAGGACAAGCTGCGCGTCGCCGAGATCGCCGCGCGGATGTCGGAGCTCGGAACCCAGTTCAGCCAGAACCTGCTCGCCGACGAGAGCCGCTTCCTGCTGCCGCTGGACGCCGCCGAGGACCGCGCCGGCCTGCCCGACTTCCTGGTCGCCTCGGCCGCCGACGCCGCCAAGGAGCGCGGCGGCGCGCACAGCCACGTCGTCACCCTGTCGCGCTCGCTGATCGAGCCGTTCCTGGTGTCCTCGACCCGGCGCGACCTGCGCGAGCGCGCCTACGAGGCCTGGATCCGCCGCGGCGAGGGCGGCGGCGACACCGACAACCGCGGCATCATCCGCGAGATCGTACAGCTCCGCGCCGAGCGGGCGCGGCTGCTCGGCTTCGACAGCTTCGCCCACTTCAAGCTCGACGACACCATGGCGGCGACCCCGGATGCGGCGATGGACCTGCTGCGCGAGGTCTGGACCCCCGCCCTCAAGCGCGCCGGCGCCGAGCGCGACCGGCTGCAGGCGATCGTCCAGGCCGAGGGCGGCAACTTCGCGCTCCAGGCCCACGATTGGCGCCACTACGCCGAGAAGCTGCGGCGGGCCGAGCACGACCTCGACGAGAGCGAGATCAAGGCGTACCTGCCGCTCGATTCGGTGATCCATGCCGCCTTCGACACCGCCTCGCGCCTGTTCGGCCTGACCTTCGCCGAACTCCCGGACGTGCCGCGCTACCACCCGGACGTGCGCGCCTGGCGCGTCGGAAACGCCGACGGCTCGGAGGTCGGCACCTTCCTCGGCGACTACTTCGCGCGGCCGACCAAGCGCAGCGGCGCCTGGATGAGCGCCTTCCGCTCGCAGGAGCGGCTCACCGGCGACGTCAAGCCGATCATCGTCAACGTGATGAACTTCGCCAAGGCCCCGGCCGGCGAGGCGCCGCTGTTGTCCTTCGACGACGCACGCACCCTGTTCCACGAGTTCGGCCACGCCCTGCACGGGCTCCTGTCCGACGTGACCTATCCGGTGCTGGCCGGCACCGCCGTGTCGGGCGACTTCGTCGAGCTGCCCTCGCAGCTCTACGAGCATTGGCTGGAGCAGCCGGAGGTGCTGCGGACCCATGCCCGCCACCATCGCACCGGCGAGCCGATGCCGGAGGCGCTGCTGACGAAGCTGCTCGCGGCCCGCACCTTCAACCAGGGCTTCGCCACCGTGGAATACACCTCCTCGGCGATCGTCGACATGACCCTGCACCTCTCGGCCGGGGGCGAGGACGGCCTCGACGTGGGCGCCTTCGAGGCCGACGCCCTGGAGCGCATCGCGATGCCGTCCGAGATCAACATGCGCCACCGCACGCCGCACTTCGCGCACATCTTCTCGGGCGACGGCTATGCCGCGGGCTACTACAGCTATCTCTGGTCCGAGGTGCTGGACGCCGACGCGTTCGACGCCTTCCGCGAGGCCGGCGACATCTTCGATCCGGCCACCGCGAAGCGCCTTCGCACCTACGTCTACGGCGCCGGCAACCTGCGCGACCCGCGCGAGGCCTACACCGCCTTCCGCGGACGCCTGCCGAGCACCGGACCGCTGCTGCGCAAGCGCGGGCTGGCGGCCTGACCTCCGGGTCGGGCAGCGGCCGCATCGTACGCCTGCGGGCCTACGGGACCGGAGGCGGAATGGGCCGACGAGGCCCGGCGGGGCGGTAACCCTTCGGTAAACAAACGTCCTTAACCAAAGCTTTCGACAGAGATGCCGGACGCGGAGGCGAGGGCCATGACGACGAACATCGATTCGCCCGCGGAGGCCATGAAGGCCTCGCCGGACGCGCTGCTGAAGGCTGCCGTCTCCGGTGGCAAGCCCAAGGCGGCGCCGACCGTGCCGACGGCCGCCAAGGTTGGCCGCCGCCTCGACGGGGTGGCGATGGGTCTGGCCGGGGCCGCCCTCGCGCTCGGCACGGTGCTCGGCGCCGGCACCGCGATGCTGGCGACGCCCCGTTCCGAGGGCACGGGCGTCGTGCTGGCCGAGATCAACGCGGCCCTCGAAGCCAACCGGCTGGAGGCCTCGCGCGTCGCCATCGCCTCCGACCGCCTCGACAAGTCGGTCGCCGCCCTCAAGGAAGTCTCCGAGGCCGCCCGCAGCGAGGCGAAGGTCCGCGGCGGCGCGCTGACGGAGAAGGTCGGCAAGACGGAAACGGCCCTGGTGGCCAAGATCGCGGCCCTGGGCGAGCGCATCGACCAGGCCGAGAAGGAGCAGGCCGCCCGCCTTGCGGCGACGACCGCGCAGGCGGACAAGCGCACGGTGGCGGCAGCCACCGCTCCGGCGCCCGTGCCCGCTCCTCTACCGGCCGCCAAGGCGGAGCCGGTCCAGACCGGAAGCATCACCGAACCCAAGCCGAAGCCCGCGATCATCGAGTCCTGGGCCGTGCGCGACGTATACGACGGCACCGCCATGCTGGAGGACCGCCGCCGCCGCCTCGTCGAGGTCGCGATCGGAGATTCGATCCCCGGCGTCGGCCGGGTCGAGGCCGTCGAGCGGCGCGGGCGGGAATGGGTGGTGGTGACGCGTCAGGGCCTGGTCACGCCGCAGCCCTGGTAGGGCGCGGTGAAAACCGTCAGCTCGAGGCGATCGGCGTCGGGGTGAGGGTGCCGGCGCCGACCGGGAAGCGATGCTCGATCGTCATCGGGTCGGCCATGATCGCGGCGCGCTCGGCGCGCTGGCGGCCATGCGTGAGGGCGCGGGTCTGTGCGGTGCGCGTCGGGTGCAGGATGGCCGCGAGAAGGGCTTGGCCTTCGAACTGGGACCCGAGGTTCTTGGCGTCGAAGACGGGCATGACCGGCCTTGCAGAGACAGCGGAGCGTCGGCACCGACGGCCCAGAAGAACTGGACCGTGCGGGAGTAACGGGGACAAGCTGAACAAGTTCCGAACCTTTGAGGATCGAAACTCTTTTTTCATCATTGCATTGCGGCGGCCCGGCCATGGTGCGAGATCGCACGCCGACTTGCAGCAGGGAGCGATTTCCAGACTACGCACCTGGGTAGAACGCCGTCGCAGGTCGTCGCGCGCGGTGCGCGTGCCGCGCTGCCTGCCGGAAAAGCATCCGTTGCACGCCTGCGCGATCAGCGGGTGTCCTCGCGCAGCAGCTCGGTGTTGACCGCGAACGCCGCCATCGCGCCCTCCGCGGCGGCGACGACCGCGAACTGCACCCGGCGCGAGGCGTCGCCGGCGACGTAGAGCCCGGGCACGTTGGTCTTCTCGTATTCGCGGGTCGGCACCACGCCGGCCTCGTTCAGGGTGCAGCCGAGCTGCGTGATGAGCGTCGAGGGCAGACAGCCCGTCGGCATCAGGAACACCGCGCGGCAGGGCAGGGCGGTGCCGTCGGCGAAGGCGAGGTGCGTCGGCCCCTCGGCGTCGCCGTCGAGGCGTGCGATCGGCGCCTCGACCAGCCGGACCCCGTTGCGCGCAAGGCGGGCGCGGTCGTCGTCGGAGAGTTCGGTCGGGTGGCCGTCGGTGCACAGCGTCACGTCGCGGCTCCACGCCGTCAGCTCCAGGGCGAACCCCTTGGCGACCGGGCCGTGGGCGTAGGCGGCGATGGGGCTGTCGCGCCGCTCGTAGCCGTCGCAATAGGGGCAGGAATGGACGCCCGCGCCCCAGTAGCGCGCGAAGCCGTGGATCGCCGGCAGATCCTGGTGCAACCCGGTGGCGAGGATCAGGCGGCGGGCGGATTCGCGGCGCCCGTCGGCGAGCGTGATCGCGAACCCGTCCGCGACCGCTTCGGCCCCGATCGCCTCGCCGTCGCGAAGTTCGACGGTGTCGTAGCGGGCGAGGTCGGCGCGGGCGAGGGCCCGGAGTTCGTCGGGCGGCGTGCCGTCGCGGGTGAAGACGCCCCAGGTCAACCGGGCGGCGGCGTTGCGCGGCGTGCCCTGGTCGACGAGCAGGACCCGGCGGCGGCAGCGCCCGAGGATCAGGGCGGCGTTGAGGCCCGCCGGGCCGCCGCCCACGATGATGACGTCGTGCATGCCGCAGCACCTCCGGATGTCGCCCCCGATCCCCTCCCTGGGCTCAAGCCGCGGCATGCGCGAACGTTTCTCGGGAGCGGACACGAAAAAGGGCGCCGGGGCGCCCTTCGTCGTCGTCCGGTCGCGCGGCCCGTCAGGCGGCGGCGGACTTCACCGGGATGCCCTTCTCGGCCAGGAAGGTCTGCAGCTCGCCCGACTGGAACATCTCGCGGGTGATGTCGCAGCCGCCGACGAATTCGCCCTTCACGTAGATCTGCGGGATGGTCGGCCAGTTGGAGAAGGCCTTGATGCCGTCGCGGATGCCGGCGTCGGCCAGCACGTTCACGCCCTTGAACGGCACTTCGAGGTAGTTGAGGATCTGCACGACCTGCCCCGAGAAGCCGCATTGCGGCATTGTGGGCGTGCCCTTCATGAACACGACCACGTCCTGGGACTTGATCTCGTTCTCGATGCTTGCGTTGACGTCGGTCATGGGTTTCGGTCCTTGATCTGCAAGGGTGATCTAATGATGGTCGGGGCGCGCTTTCAACACCTCGGCGAGACGTTCCAGGGCGCGGTCCATGTCGAAACCGTCCGACGACATCTCCTCGGGGGTGAAGGGCATCCGGTCCGGCAGTCCGCCGAGCAGCCTGTCGCCGAAGACGTCGAGCGAGGCGTCGGCGATCGTTTTGGCGTTCGCCGAGAGGCGCTCCCAATCGATCCTCTGGCGCAGGGAGGGACGAGAGTTCCGCTGCGCCGAGGCCTGGAAGACCAGGACCTCCTTGCGCCAGGAACGGGTCGACTGCGCAGCCGGCGCGGAGGCATATTTCAGCACGTCGATCAGCATCTGGGACATCGCGCTCTCGACGCGATCGATCTCGGACCGGCCCACGCCCTCGATCTCCTCGGCGACGTTCTCCCAATCGAGGACGTTCGACAGCTCGGGGCGCGTCGCGAGGGACCGCAACGCGGCGACCTGCTGGTCGGCCCACGTCACCGTGTGGTCGTCGTAGAGGCTCGGCTGGTCCATCGGCACCACCGCTGCGGCGACTAATCCTGCGGGACGCCCGTCGTCAGCGCAAGGGCGTGGAGCACGCCCCCCATCCGCCCCTGGAGCGCGCCGTAGACCATCTGGTGCTGGGCGACGCGGGTCTTGCCCTTGAACGCCGCCGACAGCACCGTGGCGGCGTAGTGGTCGCCGTCGCCGGCGAGATCCTTGATCTCCACCTTGGCGTCGGGCAGGGCCTCGACGATCATCCGCTCGATCTCGCGCGCGTCCATCGGCATCGGTCGGTTCCTTGGTCGGGGTTCAGGCAGCGGCCGGCAGGCTCGCCATGTAGGCCGGCAGCCAGCCTTCGTGCGCCTCACGAAGCTCGGCGACGGGTATGGTCTGCCCGCCCGGCAGGGTCAAACCGTCGCCCTCGACGACGCCGACCACCGAGGCGTCGATGCCCTGCGCCGAGGCGGCGTAGAGGATGTCGGTCGCGACCTCGGCCGGCACGGCGACGAGATAGCGGGCCTGGTCCTCGCCGAAGAGGTAGGCGTGGGCCGGCATGCCCTCGGGGGCCTCGGGCAGCGTCGCGCCGAACGAGCCGGCCATTGCCATCTCGGCCAACGCCACCGCGAGGCCGCCGTCGGAGAGGTCGTGGACGGTGTCGACCTGTCCCGAGACGATCAGCCCGCGGACGAAGTCGCCGTTGCGGCGCTCGAGCGACAGGTCGACGGGGGGCGGCGCGCCCTCCTCGCGACCCTCGATCACCGACAGGTAGATCGACTGCCCGAGCCAGCCCTCGGCCGCGCCAACCAGCACCAGCACGTCGCCCGCGCGCTTCAGGGCGATGGTGGCGTGGCGCGCCACGTCGTCGAGCACGCCGACGCCGCCGATGGTCGGGGTCGGCAGGATGCCGACGCCGTTGGTCTCGTTGTAGAGCGAGACGTTACCGGACACGACGGGGAAGTCGAGCGCCTTGCAGGCCTCGCCGATGCCCTGGATGCAGCCGACGAGCTGGCCCATCACCTCGGGTTTTTCCGGGTTGCCGAAATTGAGGTTGTCGGTGATCGCGAGCGGCCGGCCGCCGACGGCGGTGATGTTGCGCCACGCCTCGGCCACGGCCTGCCGCCCGCCCTCGACGGGGTCCGCCTCGCAATAGCGCGGCGTCACGTCCGCGGTGAGGGCCAGCCCGCGTGGGCCGTCCTCGACGCGGACGATCGCCGCGTCGCCGCCGGGCTTCTGCACGGTGTTGCCGCCGATGAAGTGGTCGTACTGCTCGTAGACCCAGCGCTTCGAGCACAGCTCGGGCGAGCCGACGAGGCGCTTCAGCGCCTCGGTCAGCGAAGCGGGCGCGGCCACGTCCGCGGCGTGGATCTCGGGCAGGTGCGTGTTGGCGATGTGGGGCCGGTCGTAGAGCGGCGCCTCGTCGCCGAGCTCCTTGATCGGCAGGTCGGCGACCACGTCGCCGTGCCACTTCACCACGAAGCGCAGGGTGTCGGTGGTCTTGCCGATCACCGCGAAGTCGAGGCCCCACTTCACGAAGATCGCCTCGGCCTCGGCCTCCATGCCGGGCTTGAGCACCATGAGCATGCGCTCCTGGCTCTCCGAGAGCATCATCTCGTAGGGGGTCATGCCCGCCTCGCGGGCCGGCACCTTCTCGATGTCGAGCTCGACGCCGAGATCCCCCTTGGCGCCCATCTCGACCGCCGAGCAGGTGAGCCCGGCCGCGCCCATGTCCTGGATCGCGATGACCGCGCCGGACTTCATCAGCTCCAGGCAGGCCTCGAGCAGGAGCTTCTCGGCGAAGGGGTCTCCGACCTGCACGGTCGGACGCTTCGATTCGGTCTCGGCGTCGAACTCGGCCGACGCCATGGTGGCGCCGTGGATGCCGTCGCGACCGGTCTTGGAGCCGAGGTAGACGATCGGGTTCCCGACGCCGGAGGCCGCCGCGTAGAAGATCGCGTCGGCCTTCGCGAGGCCCACCGCCATGGCGTTGACCAGGATGTTGCCGTCGTAGCGCGGGTGGAAGCCGACGGCGCCGCCCACCGTGGGCACGCCGAACGAGTTGCCGTAGCCGCCGATGCCGGCGACCACGCCCGAGACGAGGTGCCGGGTGCGGGGATGGTCGGGCGAGCCGAAGCGCAGGGCGTTGAGCGCCGCGATCGGGCGCGCGCCCATCGTGAACACGTCGCGCAGGATGCCGCCGACGCCGGTCGCCGCGCCCTGGTAGGGCTCGATGAAGCTCGGGTGGTTGTGGCTCTCCATCTTGAAGACGCAGGCGAGCCCGTCGCCGATGTCGATGACGCCGGCATTCTCGCCCGGGCCCTGGATCACCCAGGGGCCCGTCGTCGGCAGACCGCGCAGGTGCTTGCGCGAGGACTTGTACGAGCAGTGCTCGTTCCACATCGCCGAGACGATGCCGAGCTCGGTCAGCGTCGGGTCGCGCCCGATCAGCCCGCGGAAGCGTTGGTACTCGTCCGGCGTCAGGCCATGCTGGCGGACGAGCTCGGGCGTGATCGGGACGTCGTTGCGGAACATGCGGCGGTCTCGACGAAAATCCGGTCCCGATGAGAAGGTGCCCATCGGTGAGGTAGGCGCCGGCTCGGGGGTCGCCACGGCTCTAGAGGGTAAGCGCCCGCCCTGGCAACATTCGATCGCGCATCCGGGCGGGACCGTACCGGGGTCGAAGCGCTCAGGCCCGGGCCGGCGCGTCCGCGTCGGCCTCGGATGCGCTTCCGGGCTTCGCCCTGCGGCGGCGGTCGATCGCCGCGTGCACCGGTTCCGCGCCCGAGACGAGGGCGACGTAGTCGAACCCCTCCGTGTCCAGGCTCGACATCAACAACTGGAAGTGCATCTGGAACAAATTGAAGCGCCGCCCCCGGATCAAGCGGTCCTCGATCAGGTCTTCGAGGCGGACGTAGCGCGTCGCCGGGCGCGTCCGGTCGGGGGAGGGCACGTCGGAGGCGGTGAGCGGATCGCGCAGGTGGATCGACAGCCAGTCCCAGGGGGCGCGCACGTCGAGCCAGCGGATGTGGTCGGCAGCGGCGAACCGCGCGAGCGCCGCCCGGAACGCCACGGCCGGCCGGTCGAGGGCGATCCAGGGAATCACGCTGCCGAGCGTCACGAACGAGACCGGGGTGTCGCGGGTGCCGAAGGCCGGGTCGGCCGCCAGGATGCGGTCGAGCACCTCGATTCCGAGGAAGCTCGAGGAGGAATGGCCGACCACCACGATCTCGTCGGCCGTCCCCTCCGCGGCGGCGATGCGCGCGGCCATCGCGTCGAGGCGGTCGGGCATCCGCGGCTCGCGTCCCGCCGCGTGGTCGTGGGTGAAGGCTGTGTCGTCGACGAGGTGGGCGCAGTAGAACGGCTTGCCGCGTGTGAGCGCCATGATGCCGGCCAGGATCGCGTAGGCCGCGACCGGCACCGCGAGCCAGGACCAGGGCCGCCAGCCCGCCGGCAGCGCCGGCGGCAGGAGGGCGCCGAGCGCGAGGCTCAGGGCGACGAACAGCAGGAACAGGTACTGGACCCCGAAGATCACCATGGCGAAGCTGCGCGCCTCGCGGCGCAGGCGGCGCTCGTAGCCCGAGCGCCGAAGCCGCCACAGCAGGGCCGGCACCGTGCCCAGGCGCCGCCAGTTGGCGCGCGGGAAGCGGGCGCGGACGATGTCGTCCCAGCGCAGCAGGCCGTAGCGCGTGCGGGTGGCGCCGGATTGCACGGTCCAGTCGAGGCTCAGGCGGTCGGCGCTGCGCGACGGTTCGCCGACCGCGATGTCGACGCCGCGGCGCGCCGCCGTCAGCCGGCTCTCGCGGCGGAAGAGGCCCCAGTAGGTCTCCGGTTGGCGCGGGTCGAAGCCGGGCAGGTAGAAGACCTGGCGCGTGGTCGTGCCCGGCCGATCGGTTGCGGGCCGCTCGACCGTGGGCAGGTCGGCCGCGGCCGTGTCGCTGGACTGGGGAATGACGACGCGTTCCGGCGCTGGTGCTGGCAAGGGATTCCGGCTCCCTACACGACGGCGCGGCCCCGAGACGAGCGAAAAGACCGATTCCCGCCGCTCACGCGGCCGGGGGATGCGCCAGGAACTCGGCGATGGCCGCGACGAACCGGTCGCCGTAGGCCTCGCGCTTGCGCTCGCCGACGCCGTGGACGGTGCGCAGCGCGTAGAGGTCCACCGGCTTGCCCTTGGCCATCTCGATCAGCGTCCGGTCGGGAAACACCATGAAGGCGGCGATGTTCTCCGTGCGCGCGATCGTGGCGCGCAGGCCCCGGAGGTGCTGGAACAGGGCCTCGTCGGCGGGGCTCAGGTCGTCCGAGCCTGCGTCGCGCACGGCGCCCGCGCGGCGGCGCTCGCGCGGCTCGGCGGATTTCGGCTCCGGGTCGGGGCGGAGTTCCACCGGCTCGCGGCCGAACAGGATCGCCTCGCCCTTGTCGGTCATGGTGAGGCCGCCGTAGCCGTCGCCGTTCTCGGCCACCGCGCCGGCCGCGAAGAGCTGGCGCAGGATCGCCCGCCAGGCGGCGACCGGCTTGTCGGCGCCGACGCCGAAGGTCTTGAGCTGCTCGTGGCCGTTGCGGCGGATCGGCTCGCTCGCCTTGCCGTGGACGACGTCGCAGACGTAGGCCGCGCCGTAGCGCTGCCCGGTGCGCACGATCGCCGAGAGGATCTTCTGGGCCGAGACCGTGCCGTCGACCAGCGTGACGCCGCCGCGGCAGAGGTCGCACCGGCCGCAATGGCCGCTGGCCTCGTCGAAGTAGGCGAGCAGCGACTGCCGGCGGCAGGCCGCGCCCTCGCACAGCGAGATCATGGCCTCGAGCTTGCGCCGCTCGACGCGGCGGCGCTCGTCCGGCACCTCCTTCTCGTCGATCTGGCGGCGGCGCAGCGCCATGTCGTCGAGGCCGTAGAGGGTCAGGGTGTCGGCGGGCAGCCCGTCGCGGCCGGCCCGGCCGATCTCCTGGTAGTAGCCCTCGACGTTGCCCGGCATGTCGGCGTGGCAGACGAAGCGCACGTCCGGCTTGTTGATGCCCATCCCGAAGGCCACCGTCGCGGTCATCACGACGCCGTCCTCCTGCAGGAAGGTGTCCTGGTTGCGCATCCGCGTGCCCTGGTCGAGGCCGGCATGGTAGGCCAGCGCGTTGAAGCCGTCCTTCTTCAGGCTCTCGGCCAGCTGCTCGGTGCGCTTGCGCGACGAGCAGTAGATGATCCCGCTCTCGGAGCGGCGGTGCTTGAGGAAGCGCTCGATCTGCCGGGTCGGGTTGTCCTTGGCGGCGAAGGTCAGGCCGATGTTCGGCCGATCGAAGGAGTGCACGAAGGTCCTGAGGTCGCGCCCTTCCGGAAACAGCCGCTCGGCGATTTCGGCCCGCGTCGCCTTGTCGGCGGTCGCCGTCAGCGCCACGGTCTGGACGTCGCCGAGCGCCTCGCGCGCCCGCGACAGGGCGCGATACTCGGGCCGGAAGTCGTGGCCCCATTGCGAGACGCAATGCGCCTCGTCGACCGCGAGCCGGCGGACGCCGGCGCCGCGCAGCGCGTCCATGCAGCCGTCCATCAGCAGCCGCTCGGGCGAGACGAAGAGCAGGCGCAGCTCGTTCGCGCGGATCATCCGCCAGGTCTCGCGCGAGACGGATTCGGCCACCGACGAGTTGAGCGTCGCGGCCGCGACCCCGAAGCCGCGCATCTGCTGCACCTGGTCGTGCATCAGCGCGATCAGCGGCGAGACAACGACGGTGAGCGAATCCTCGACCAGCGCCGGCAACTGGTAGGTCATGGACTTGCCCGAGCCCGTGGGCATCACCGCGAACACGTCCGCCCCTGACAGCACCGCCTCGATCACCTCGTCCTGGCCGGGGCGGAAGTCGTCGTAGCCGAAGGTGGTCTTGAGGGCGCGCCGCGCGTCGTCGAGTCGTGAGGTCATGCCTGTCCCAGGTGAGGCGGCCGCTTGCCGGAGAGTTGTGTATACACTAGCGTTCACGCGTCTACACGGAGGCGAGGGCGATGCCCCTGAATATCCGAAGCGAAGAAGTGAACCGGTTGGCGGAGACGCTGGCCTCGGCCGCACGCGTCAGCAAGACGGAAGCCGTGCGTATGGCGCTCGCCAACGAGTTGCAACGGCGCGATGCGTCGCTGACCGCGTTCCTGGACGGGATCAAGCTGATCCAGGATCGCATCGCGGCCCATCCGCAAACCGGGCTGGAGGCCGACAAGGCGTTCTTCGACGCGTTGAACGGCGAGCCCTGATGTTCGTCGACGCCTCGGCGATCGTCGCGATCCTCGCCGGCGAGCCCGGACACGCGTCACTGGCGCGGGCCATCAAAGCAGCGCGCGATCCGATCACGTCCGCGCTGGCCATCTTCGAGACCGCGAGCGCGCTCGCCCGAAAAAACGCGCTCGCGATCGAAGCTGCCGAGACGGAGACCTACGCGTTTCTCGATCTCGCGGGCATCCGGATCGTCGCTCTCGGCGACGAGGAAGCGCGCGGCGCACTTGCCGCCTATGCCCGCTTCGGCAAGGGGCGGGGCCACCCGGCCCGACTGAACATGGGTGACTGCTTCGCCTATGCCTGCGCGCGGGTCCATGACGTCCCGCTCCTCTTTATCGGCGACGACTTCCCGCAGACCGATATCCACTCGGCGGCAGGCTGAGGCGAAGTCGCCCGAGGCGATCACCCGATCCGCACGATTTCGGCGGCCTCGCCGAGACCGTCGAACATCGACGGATCGGCGCCCGTCATGAACACCTGTCCCGGCAGCGCGTCGAGCGCCTCGAACAGGCCGGCGCGCCGACGCGGGTCGAGGTGGGCGGCGACCTCGTCGAGGAGGATCAGCGGCGCGATCCCGCTCATTGCCCGCACAAGCCGGGCGTGGGCCAGCACGAGGCCGATCAGCAGCGCCTTCTGCTCGCCGGTCGAGGCGGTCGCGGCGGGCACGTCCTTGGGGCCGTGGCGGACCACGAGGTCGCTGGTCTGCGGGCCGGAGAGCGTGCGCCCGGCGGCCC
>NZ_VRUX01000719.1:0-1880 GCF_008039885.1 Methylobacterium sp. WL103 | reverse complement strand
CGCGCCGACGGCGCCGGCACCGGGCCAGAGCACGCCGGCGGCCAACACCGCGGCGCAGACCGGCCCGCAGACCGTGACCGTGAAGTCCGAGCCGAGCCAGGCCGACTGGACCAAGGTCTGCGGCAAGGACGGCGGCTCGGGCACCGACATCTGCTACACCACCCGCGACTTCGTCTCCGACCAGGGCCAGCCGGTCCTCGCGGTCGCCGTGTACGAGATGAAGAACCCGGCCACGAAGCAGGAGGTGCGCGTGGTGCGCTACCTGCTGCCGCTCGGCCTGCTGCTGCAGCCCGGCATCCGCTTCACCGTCGACGGCCAGCAGGGCACCGCCGGCAAGTTCGCCGTCTGCTTCCCCAACGGCTGCTTCGCCGAGGCCGGCGGCGTCGACGCCGGCGTCGTCGCCGCGATGAAGAAGGGCACCACGCTCAACGTCTCGGTGCAGAACCAGACCCAGCGCGAGGTGACCTTCGCCGTGCCGCTCGCCGGCTTCGGCAAGGCCTTCGACGGCCCGGCCATGGACCCGAAGGTGCTCGAGGAGCAGCAGAAGAAGCTGCAGTCGGAGCTCGAGAAGCGCAGCGAGGACATGCGCAAGAAGCTCGAGCAGCCCGGCGCGGCCGGCGCCGCGCCGGCCCCCAAGCCCTGATCCGCGACCGCCGATCCCGCCCTCGGGATCGGCGCACCGACAAGGCCCGGCGCTCCGAAGCGCCGGGCTTTTTTCATGCGTCGGGCGTCCTCGCCGACCGGCCCGTGATCACGGGATCACGGGATCGTTGCATCACCGGATCGTTGCATCACCGGATCCTGAGATCACGCGATCCTGGTCTCTCGGAGGCTAGGGTCAGCGCCGCGCGCCGCCGAACGGCCAGTCGATCGCGCCGCCGGCATACAGCCCCGCCCAGATCAGCACCGGCTGGAACGCCAAGCGGGGCCCGTGATACCACCAGGAATCCGGCAGCGGCGGCACGACGATCCCTTCGATCGCCTGCTTGACGTTGGCCGGCCAGACGCAGAGCGCGTAGAGCGCGAGCCCGATCCCGGCAGCCCGGCGCCAAGTTGGGCTCGTCAGCGCCAGGGCGCCGGCGATCTCGCAGAGGCCGGTGCCGAGGATGACGAGGCGCGGCTCCGGCACCCAGGCCGGCATGATCGGCATCAAGGTGTCGGGGGAGGCGAGGTGCACCGCGCCGACGAGGCCGTAGAGGCCGACGAGGCCGCGCCGCAGCCAGACCCGCCCGGGACCGTCGGGCGCATGCGTCTTTTGAGCCCCCGTCATGTCGCCCCGATCGAGACGTCGTTCGTTGACACGCCGCACTCCGCAGCGACGCGGTCGCGCAGGGCCGCCATCAGCCGCATCAGTAGGCAATGGTCGCGGGCGTAGCCGGTGTCGCCGCCGCCAGAATCGCCGATCGCCGTGACCGGCGCGATCAGCCGCAGCGAGTTGGTCACGAACACCGCGTCGGCGCGGCGCAGCTCGGAGAGCGTGATGGAGCGCTCCTCGCAGGCGAGCCCGCAGGCCGGCGCGAGCTGCGCGATCACCACGGCGCGGACGATGCCGGCCAGCACTCCATCAGTGAGCGGCGGCGTGACCAGGCGCTCGCCGAACAGCGCGAAGACGTTGCCGGTGCCGGCGCAGGCGAGCGCCTGCCGAGTGTTGCTGAACAGGGCCTCGTCGAAGCCGGCGGCGCGGGCGTCCCGCGCGGCGAGGATCGCGTCGCCGTAGCCCAGCGCCTTCAGCTGCGCGAGGGGCGACGTCTCGTTCCGGGCGATGGCCGTGGGCCAGAGCCGCAGCGGCGCGAACGCGATGCCGGGGTCGCTGGCCGCCGCGGTCGCAAACAGCGTCGGGTGCGGGTCGGCGGGCGGGGCGAGGCCGCGGGGGCTGGTGC
>NZ_VRUX01000718.1:0-1881 GCF_008039885.1 Methylobacterium sp. WL103 | reverse complement strand
GGTCCGCGTCGCGCGTCGGGCTGTCCACGGCGCTCACGCGGCGTCGGCCGGGGCGATGCGGTGGAAGCGGCCGCCTGCGGCGATGCCGAGCCACGGCACGCCCTCGATCTCGCGCTCCTCGGCGAGCGCCACGAGATCGTAGGTCAGCGCCCGCGTCACCAGCGCCCAGAGTCCGCGGCGGACGTGGAGATAGGGCTTGAGGGCGCCGGCCTCACCCTCGGCGAAACGTAAGCCGTGCTCGGAATCGACGGGCACGAGGTCGTCGACGTTGGTGCGGAAGCTGATGCGGCGCGCGTCGCCCTCGCCGTCGATCGCCATCTCGACGGCGACGAAGGCCGCATCCTCCACGGTGATCGAGACCTTCTCCACCGGCGTGACCAGCACCGTCGTGCCGTCGGGCTCGCGCCGCAGGATCGAGGCGAACAGCTTCACCATCTTCGGGCGGCGGATCGGCGTGCCGTCGTGGAACCAGGTGCCGTCGGCGGCGATGCGGATGTCGATCGCGCCGCAATCGGGCGGATTCCACTTGTCCACCGGCGGCAGCCCGCGCTTGGGCAGCTCGGCCAGGGCCGCGCCGAGGCGGCTCAGGGTCGGATCGTCGGAGGCGGTCATGCGCCCTCAGATAGCGCGCCGGACGGGCTGGGAACCGGGGGCGCCTCCGGGCGCCGGCGCAGGATCTTCCAGACGCCCGAGGCGACGCCGACCAGGCGCGCCGCGTGGCGCAGCTCGCAACGCAGGAAGACGAGCGAGCCGGTGCGCTTGACGACCTCGGGCGCCAGGGTGATCCAGTCGCCGAGCCGCGCGGTGTCGACGAACTGCATCTCCATTTGGATCGTCACACAATTCGCCCCGTCGGCCGCCCGCATCGCGGTCTCGCCCAGCGCCCGGTCGGCGAAGCTCATCAGCATGCCGCCGTGGACCACGCCGATCAGGTTGGCGTGCTTGTCGGCGGCACGGAACGCGTAGGCGCCGTCGCGGACGTAGACCGGCCCGACATGGGCGATGAAGCCGGTGTCGTGGATCGGCGTCCAGCCGTCGCCCTCGTGGGGCTCGGCCTCGGGCGTTCGCGGTTCGCTGGGCGTCATGGGGGCGGGATCTCGATCGCGCGGCGGGCGCAGGCGCAGGGTTTTGTGGCACGGTCGCATCGCGACCGCCGGCTGTCACGCGAAGTTCGGGGGCACTTCAGGCTTTGGCTCACCTCACCCGCTTACGTGCCCCGCGGCTTGGCGCGGCGGGTGGGTGGCGCCTCCAGCGGATTTTCCGGCCAGGGATGGCGCGGATAGCGGCCGCGCATCTCGGTGCGCACGGCGCTCCAGGAGCCGCGCCAGAAGCCGGGGAGGTCGCGGGTGATCTGGACCGGGCGGTGGCCGGGCGAGAGCAGGTGGAGGACGAGCGGCACCCGGCCCACAGTCGGATGCGTCGCCAGCCCGAACAGCTCCTGCACCCGCACGGCCAGGACCGGCCCGCCCTCGGTCTCGTAGTCGATCGGGATGCGTGAGCCGGTCGGCACCTCGACATGGGTCGGCGCTTGAGTGTCGAGGCGGGCGCGCAGCGGCCACGGCAACAGCTCATGCAACGCCTCGCCGAGGTCGGCGGCGGAGACGGCGTCGAGGCCGAGGCGGCCGACGAGGGCTGGCGCGAGCCAGTCCTCGATGGTCTCCAAGAGGGTGGCGTCGGCGAGGTCGGGCCAGTCGCCGCCCTCCGCCGCGCGCAGGAAGGCGATGCGGGCGCGCCACTGCGTCAGCGCCGGGGTCCAGGGCAGCCGTTCGAGGCCGAGGCTGGCGATGCCGCGGGCCAGCACCTTGGCCGAGTCGAGGTCGGCGGGCACGGGGCGCGTGCGCTCGCCGAGCGTGAGGGCGCCGAGCCGGCGCAGGCTGCGGG
>NZ_VRUX01000717.1:0-1885 GCF_008039885.1 Methylobacterium sp. WL103 | reverse complement strand
CGCCGGGCGCGAGGTGCGCACGCTCGCGCCCGGCGCCGGCCTGCAGGTCTCCGGCGACCTGCTCGCCGACATCCTGCCCGGCACCGGCACGGTCTCGGTGGGGGCCTCGGCGCTGCCCGGGATCGACGTGCCGGCGCTGCTGCTGGAGCTCGACCGCTACCCTTACGGCTGCTCCGAGCAGGTGGTGAGCCGGGCGATGCCGCTGCTCTACGTCAACGCGCTCGCCGCCCGCGACCGGCTCGCCCTCGACGACAACGTCGACGCCCGGATCCGCGAGGCGATCGAGCGGGTGCTGTCGCGCCAGGATGCGAGCGGCGATTTCGGGCTGTGGTCGGCGCAAGGTTCGAACGACCTCTGGCTCTCGGCCTACATCACCGACTTCCTGACGCGGGCCCGCGAGCGCGGGTTCCCCGTCCCGCAGGTCGCGTTCGGCCAAGCCCTCGACCGCCTGCGCAACGCGGTCGCCAACACCACCGAGGTGCGCGACGGCGGCACCGACCTCGCCTACGCCGCCTACGTGCTCGCCCGGAACGGCCGCCCGGTGATGGGGGACCTGCGCTACCTCGCCGACACCAAGCTCGCCGACTTCGCCACCCCCCTCGGGCGGGCGCAGATCGCGGCGGCCCTGGCGCTGCTGGGCGACCGCGGCCGTGCGGCCAAGGCGATGGACTCGGCGCTGACGGCGCTGCGCTCCGAGCGGGACAAGCAGAGCTACCGCGCCGACTACGGCTCGCGCCTGCGCGACGGCGCCGGCCTGCTGGCGCTCGCCGCCGAGACAGGCTTCTCGCAGGCCGCGCTGACCCCGGTCTCCGCGGTCCTCACCGAGGAGCGCGCCTCGGGGCGGGTCACCAGCACGCAGGAGAACACCTGGATGGTGCTGGCGGCGCAAGGGCTGACCAAGGAGGCCGACGCGCTGTCCTTCACCGTCGACGGCGAGCCCCAGTCCGGCCCCCTGGCGCGCAGCTACAAGGCGGCGGCGCTGGAGCGCCCGGTGGCGATCGTCAACACCGGCCGGGCGCCGGTGCAGGTGGCGCTCAGTGTCTCCGGCAACCCGGTGACGCCGGAGCCGGCCGACGCGCGGGGCTACACGATCGAGCGGAGCTACCACCGCCTCGACGGAAGCGTCGTCGACCCCGCTCGCGGCATCCGCCAGAACGACCGCCTCGTGGTGGTGTTGAAGGTGACAGAGGCCAAGGCCAGCGCCGGCCGCCTGCTGCTGGTGGATCGCCTGCCCGCGGGCCTTGAGATCGACAACCCGAAGCTCCTCGACGCCGACGGGCTCAGCGGCCTGGCCTTCGCGAAGTCCGACGTGCAGCCGGTCCACACCGAGTTCCGAGACGACCGCTTCGTGGCCGCCTACGACCGCGCCCCCGAGCAATCGGCCTTCTTCACCGCCGCATACACCGTGCGCGCGGTCTCGCCGGGCACCTACGTCCACCCGGCCGCGACGATCGAGGACATGTACCGCCCCGAACGCTTCGGCCGCACCGCGTTCGGCTCCGTCGAGATCGGGGCGGCGAAGTAGGGATGGCGGACGAGCGAGACCCGGTGGCGCGCGCGGCTCCCTCTCCCATGGGGAGAGGGCTGGGGTGAGGGGCGTGACCTCTCCGGATAGACCTGACCCCTCACCCCAACCCTCTCCCGCTCGGGAGAGGGGGCCTGCGGGTCGTCCGGCATCCGCGCGGGCCCGACCCACCCGACGATGGCTGCTTGCCGGCCTCGCGCTCCTCGTCGTCGTGGCGGCGGTTCCCCTCCTCGCCCTCTGGCGCTTCGCGGCGACGCTACCGCCCCTCGACCTGACGCAGGCTGACCTCCGCTCGACCATCGTCGTCGACGCGCGCGACACCCTGCTGCGCCCGTTCGCCACCCCGGACGGGCGCAGCAG
>NZ_VRUX01000716.1:0-1889 GCF_008039885.1 Methylobacterium sp. WL103 | reverse complement strand
GAGGAGGTCGCGATGGTAGGCGAACAGGCCGACGAACGACACGGCCGTCGCGGCGCCGGTCCAGGCCGCCCGGCCGATCGCGCGCTCAGGCATCGCCGGGGCCGCCGCGGATCACGGGTCTCCGCGCGAACGGCCCGCCCGTTTCACGATCTCGTAGGCGCCGAGCATCGCCAGCGCGGTGACGAAGGGGACGACGTAGTAGCAGATCCGGAACAGCAGCAGCGAGCCGAGCACCTGCTCCCGCGGCAGGCTCGACAGCGCAAGCAGGATCGTCGCCTCGAACACGCCGAGACCGCCAGGCGCGTTCGATGCGATGCCGAGCATCGCGGCGAGCACGTAGATCGCGAGGAAGGTGGTGAAGCCGATCGCGAGGCCGGCCGGCATCAGCACGTAGAGGACGGCCGCCGCCGCGCAGACGTCGCCGATGCCGACCACCATCTGCCCGAGGGAGACCGATGCGCCCGGCAGCTCCAGGCGCCATTGCCGGATGGTGACGTGCCGGCGCTTGGCCGAGACCCAGGCGAGATAGCCGAGTACCAGCGCCAGCGCGAACAGCCCGACGCCCTGGTTGATCCGGATCGAGGTGAAGGCGAGGCCGGCGAGCTGGCTCGCCTCGATGATCAGGCTTAAGCCCAGCACGACGCCCATGCCGAGCCAAAAGGTGAAGCCCGCGATCACCGTCAGCGCCGCGATCTTCGCAGCCGTGAGCCCCTGGCGCGAGTAGATCCAGTAGCGGATCGTGCCCGCCGTCAGCAGCGGGAACCCGAGGGTGAAGCTCACCGCGTAGCTCGTGAACGAGGCGAGCGCCGTGATCCGGTAGGGCACCGTCACCCGCAGCTGCCGGAGCGCCAGGGCATCGTAGCCGGTGAGGAAGAGGTAGCTCACGAAGACGAACAGGAAGGCGAGGCCGAGCTGGTCGGAACTCGCGTCGACGAAGGCCTTGCGCAGGTCCGCCCAGGTGACGGTCTGGACGAGCTTCCACAGGACGCCGAGCGAGACGGCGAACAGGATGATGCTGGCGGCGGTGCCGAGCCACGCGTAGCGGCTGCGCGAGCGCTTGCTCGCGGCGCCCTCGGCCGCGGTCGTTGCGTCGGGCAAGGTCGTCCCGGTGGGATCCCGCTCGGCATGATCGCGCGTTCCGCGATGTTGGTCGTGGACGTTCATTCCGATCGGCGTCCGCCTCCGCCGGATATCCCGCCCGGCCGGCGAGCGGGCCGCGGGTTCGATGCCGGATGTTTCGGGCCGTTGCCCGTTGCCCCGCATGTAGGACCATCGGCGCTCCAAGGCCAGCGACGCGCGTTCAGCCACCTGTGGCCGGCGACCGCGGCGGTCTCATCCGGGCGCTGCCCCGCCGCTTCTCGCCGCGCCGCATGTCCACAGGATGACGCCGGCCTGCCTGAGCCCGGCGCGGATGCGCGCGGAGACATCGGGCGCTGTGCAGACATAGGTCGGGCTCGGATGCGGGATCATGAGCACCGGGAGGTCCGGCCGTAGTGCGGCGATCGTGTCGCCGGCCATGCCGGCGACGCGGCCCGCGAGCACGACGACGGCGACGTCGGGCAGCAACGCGATGAGCGGAGCAAGGCAGGGCGCGGCCGCCTTGATCTCCGAGCGGCGCGGCGCCCGGTTCAGCGCGCCCTCGGCATGGATCACGAAGGGGATCGCGTTCCAGATCAGTGTGTCGGCGCGGGCGATGTCCGCCTCCGCGAGGAAGCGGAACAGGTTGGCCGCGGTCCCGGTCCGGTTGTCCCGCGATACGAATCCGGTGCGCTCGATCGCCGGCCCCGGAGTCTCCAGCAGGAGCAGCAGGCGCGCGCGGACGCCGCCGTCGAGGGGGTCCGGATCGGGCACGGGCGCGCCGAACTCCGCGGCGATCCGGGCCGCCAGCA
>NZ_VRUX01000715.1:0-1895 GCF_008039885.1 Methylobacterium sp. WL103 | reverse complement strand
GCCATCCGCCGGCTCGGCGCCGAGGGCGGCGTCCCCCCCCGCGAGATCGTGCTCTCCGGCTACCCGGTGGCCGATCCCGGCCTCGCCAGCCCGATCCGCCTCAGCTTCCACCGCATGGAGGCGCACGTCGCCGACAAGTGCGGGCTCTGGCCCCAGGATCTCGGCGAGAGCAGCCCGGTCGCGAACTTCCGCAACCAGCCGTCGTGGAACCTCGGGTGCTCGACCCAGGCGACGATCGCCGCGCAGGTCGCCGACCCGGTCGACCTGGTGCGCGGGCGCCCCGAGGGCCGCATCGACACGATCCGCCGGGTCAAGGACATCGGCCAGCTCCGCGAAGGCAAGGATCCGTCAACCGCCTGGCGGCAGGATGGCAAGACCAGCGTCAAGTCCTCCGTGGCCGAGTGACCCGGCGGGCGACGCCGCCACCCGGCGCCGCCCCCTACCCCGACACACCGTTCCCGCGCTCCCACGAACCCGAAGGCCTCGTCATGGCGGACCACCCCGAGACATCTGAGCGGATGATCGCCCCGGTGCCCCGGATCACGATCCAGGCGTTCTGCGAGACCGCGGAGACCGCCGCGATGATCGAGGGCGCCGGGACCGACCGACGCATGCAGAAGGCCCTCCTGAAGGTCCAGATGGGCGGCGGTGCGGCGGCGGTGGAAGCCTACCGCCACGCGCCGACGCCCAACGTCATCATCATCGAGACGCAAGGGCCGAAATCCCGGCCGATGGAATGCCTCGACGCCCTCGCCGAGGTCTGCGACGCCGGCACCCGGGTGATCGTCGTCGGCCACGTCAACGACGTGGCGCTGTACCGCCAGTTCATTCAGCGCGGCGTCAGCGACTACCTGATGGCGCCGGTCGAGCCGCTGGCGCTGATCGCCTCGCTCTCGGACCTGTTCGCAGCCCCCGGGGTGAAGCCGGTCGGGCGGACCATCGCGGTCTACGGCGTCAAGGGCGGCATCGGCGCCTCGACGGTCGCCCACAACCTCGCCTGGTCGATCGCCCGCGGCCAGGGCGCGCAGACGGTGATCGCCGACCTCGACATCGCCTTCGGCACCGCCTCGCTCAACTTCAACCAGGATCCGCCCCAGGGCATCGCCGAGGCGGTGTTCGCCCCCGAGCGCCTCGATTCGAACCTGGTCGAGCGCCTGCTCTCGAAGTGCAGCGACCAGCTCAGCCTGCTCTCGGCGCCGGCGAGCCTCGACCGGACGATCGACCTGTCCGAGCCGGCCTTCGATGCGCTGATCGACCACCTGCGCGCGGCCGTGCCCTGCATCGTCCTCGACGTGCCGCACCAGTGGTGCGCCTGGTCGAAGCGGGTGCTGACTGCGGCCGACGAGATCCTGATCGTCGCCGGCCCCGACCTCGCCTCCCTACGCAACGCCAAGAACCTGCTCGGCGCGCTGCAGCAGGGCCGGCCCAACGACGCCCGGCCCCGTGTCATCCTGAACGGCGTCGGGGTGCCCAAGCGCCCCGAGATCGGGGCCGCCGAGTTCGCCAAGGCGCTGGAGGCGCCGCTGGCCGCCAGCATCCCGTTCGAGCCGGCCCTGTTCGGGACGGCCGCCAACAACGGCCAGATGATCGCCGAGGTGCAGGCCGGCTCGAAGCCCGCCGAGATCTTCGCCGACCTCGCGGCGGCGCTGCTCGGCCGGCCCGAAGCCAAGCGCGCCCGGCCGAACCTGCTCGAACCGCTCCTGGCGAAGCTCGCGCGGCGGAAGGCGTCCTGATGCCGGCGCTTACGCGGCCTGCCGTCCCGGCGGACGATCCAACCTTCGCACCGCCCGCACTACTGCGCGGTCGCGCACCCGCGCGCCCGCGCGCCGCCATGCCATCCGAGGATCCGTTCCATGTTCGGTAGGAGGCAGGGCGCCACGGCGGCGCCGACCGCG
>NZ_VRUX01000714.1:0-1898 GCF_008039885.1 Methylobacterium sp. WL103 | reverse complement strand
GCCGGTGCCGGTGCCGGCGCGGCGTTCGGCGCGGATGTCCGCCGGCGCCTGAGCGTCCCGTCCTGACGGCGCCCCATGGTTGACCCGAGGCCGGCGACATGATGCGCTCGTTTGAGGGTTCGAGGAGCACGGCATGACGGACGGCGACGTAGACGGCAACGCGGGTCTCGACGGGTTGATCGTCCCGCCCCTGTCGCGCCGGGGCTTCGTGATGACGAGCCTGATCAGCGGCTTCACGCTCGCGGTCACGCCGGTGGAGGCGCAAATCGTCCACACCGACGCCGCCGGGATCGAGGCGGGCGAGGTGCAGATACCGGCGGCCGACGGGCCGATGCCGGGCTACCGCGCCGTGCCCGAGGGGCCGGGGCCGTTCCCCCTGGTGCTGGTGGTCGAGGAGATCTTCGGCGTCCACGAATACATCAAGGACATCTGCCGGCGCCTGGCCAAGGCCGGCTACTGCGCCGTGGCACCGGAACTCTATGCCCGCCAGGGCGACCTGTCGCAGATGACCGATCCCAAGCTCATCATCCGCGACGTGATCTCGAAGACTCCGGACGCGCAGTGGATCGGCGACCTCGACGCCACGGTCGCCTGGGCGACCTCCGCCGCCAAGGGCGACGGGGCCCGCCTCGGGGTGATGGGCTGGTGCCGCGGCGGCCGCGCCGCCTGGCTCTACGACGCCCACCGCCGCGACCTGAAGGCGGCCGTGGCCTGGTACGGCCCGCTCGGCGGCGACCCCACCGACATCCAGCCGCGCAGCGCCGGCTCGGTCGCCGCCACGCTGAACGCGCCGCTGCTTGGCCTCTACGGGGGCGGCGACACCGGCATCCCGGTCGCCTCGGCCGAAGCCGCGCGCGACGCAGCGAACGCCGCCGGCAAGCGCGTGGAACTCGTCGTCTACCCGGACGCCCCGCACGGCTTCCACGCCGACTACCGGCCGAGCTACCGCAAGGACGCCGCGGAGGACGGCTGGCGTCGCGCCCTCGCGTTCCTGAAGGCGAACGGCGTCGGCTGAAGCCGGCCGGGCCGGGGCGCCGCGACCAGCGGTCACGGAGGCCTCCGGCCCGTCCTTCACGGCTGTGTGCCCTATCCGACACGGTGGGCGGGGCCGGTTTATGCCAGGATGCGCCGTGGCGGCCCGTGCACGCACGGATCGGCCTGCCGTGCGCATCGACGATGGCGATGACCGACCGATCCGAGGGGCCGACCATCCGGCCCGCCTAGAGTGTCCGGCCATGACCGACGTGACTTCGCCTGGACGGAAGCCCGTGATCCTCGTCGTGGAGGATCAGCCGGACGAGCGCTTCCTCGCCGCCACCCTCCTGGAGGAGACCGGCTTCACCGTGATCGAGGCGGAGACCGCCGAGGGGGCGCTCGCCATCCTGAACGATCGCGGCGACGAGGTCAGCGTCGTGTTTTCGGACGTGCGCACGCCCGGGCCGATCGGCGGTTTCGAGTTGGCTCGGATCATCGGCGTCACTTGGCCGCGGGTGCGGGTGCTCCTCACTTCGGGCGACGCCGGCGACCAGCCGAGCGACCTGCGGGTCTCGGCGACCTTCATCCCGAAACCGTGGCGGGCCGAGGACATCCTGGCCTGGGTCGAGCAGGCGGCCGGGCGGCCCGCTGGGTCGGGCTCGGGCCCCTCGGTGATCGGCCCCGGCGGGACGCTGATTCCGCATTCGCCCGAACCCTGAACGCAGCAATGGGCAACCCCGCCCTGTGGACGGGCTGCGGTGTCACCGCCGGCGCCTCGTCGCCTGCGCCGAATCTGCTATGCAGTCCCGCGAGCGGACCGCCGCAATCCTCGAAGCGATCGAGCCGTCCATGTTCCTGAAAGCCCGTCGCGGTCCGTTGGCCGCGGGCCTGTTCGCCCTCCTCGTCGCGGCCTCGCCCGCCAC
>NZ_VRUX01000713.1:0-1902 GCF_008039885.1 Methylobacterium sp. WL103 | reverse complement strand
CCGGCGAGGTGCCGCGCCAGCGTTTCGGCGGCCGCGTCCTCGCCGACGTCGCCGGGTTCGAGGGCGACGGCGACGAGGTCGCGCACGCCCTCGGCTTCGAGCCCGGCCACGGTCTCGGCCAGGATCGTCCGGCCCTTGCGCAGGGTCGCGCCGCCGGCCTTGATGGTGTGGGCCGCGATCAGGCCGAGGGCCGCTTCGACCGGAACCGGCCCGAACTTCACGAGGCCGCCTCGCGCGGCGCCCGCCGCAGGGCGGCGACCACCTGGGCCAACACCGAAAGCGCGATCTCGGCCGGGCTCACGGCACCGATGGCAAGCCCGATCGGCGCGCGGATGCGCGCCATCTGCGCCTCGGAGAAGCCGGCCTCGATCAACCGCACCGCCCGCGCCGCGTGGGTTTTCCGCGAGCCCAGGGCCCCGATGTAGAAGCATTCGGCAGACAGCGCCGCCTTGAGCGCCGGATCGTCGATCTTCGGATCGTGGGTGAGCGCGGCGAGCGCGCAGTAGCGGTCGAGCGGCGGCACCGCGCCGCCGAACGCTGCCTCAGGCCAATCCGCGACCAGTTCGACCCCGGGAAAGCGCTCCGGGCTGGCGAATGCGGTGCGCGGGTCGATCACCGTCACCGCGAGGTCGAGGGCGGCGGCCATCGGCACAAGCGCCTGGGTGATGTGCACCGCGCCGACCACGACGAGGCGGACCGGCGGCACCTGCACCGTGAGGAACAGCGTGCGGCCGCCGGCCTCGATCAGGCCGCTGCGGCCGGCGGCGAGGTGACGGCCGAGGGGTTCGGCGAGGGCGTCGCCGGCGATGTCGGCTTCCCGCACCAGGCGCTGCGTGCCGTCCGCGATATCGGTGACGAGGATCGCGGCGCGGCGTCCGGCGCGCTCGGCGTTCAAGCCTTCCAGGATGTCGGCGCGCATGGTCAGTCGATCCGCTCGACGAAGATGCGGATACGACCGCCGCAGGAGAGCCCGACCCGCCACGCGGTCTCGTCGGCGACGCCGAACTCGATCACCCGCGGCTTGCCGTCGGCGATCGCGTCGGCGGCTTCGGTGATCACCGCGCCCTCGACGCAGCCGCCGGAGACCGAGCCGAGGAAGTTGCCGTCTTCGTCGACGACGAGGTGGCTGCCGACCGGGCGCGGAGCCGAGCCCCAGGTCTCGATCACGGTGGCGAGCGCCACCGCGCAGCCGTCGCGGCGCCAGGCCGCGGCGGTGTTGAGGATGTCGGATTCGGTCGAGATCATCGGCGTGCCTCGGCAAGGCCGCGCGTCGGCCCGTGGGTGCGAGAGCCCGATCCGCGGGCCGCACGGTTCAGGTATGGCATCGCGGGCCGGGCGCAAGGCGCCGGCGACGGCGCCGTCGCGCGGAGTGAGGGACGGCGCGAGCCTCAGCGCCCGCTGCGCCGGGTCGCCACGGTGGCCAGCGCCGCGAGGTCCTTGTCGCCGTCGCCATGCGCGATCGCGTCGATCAGGTTGTCGCGCAGCACCCCGGCGAACGGCATCGGCACGTTCGCCGCCTCCGCCGCGCGGAGGACGAGGCCGATATCCTTGGCGCCGAGCCTGAGCCCGAAGCCCGGCGGCTCGTAGCGGCTCGCCGAGATGGAGGCGCCGTAGCCCTTGTAGACCGGTGAGGCGAACAGCGTGCCGGTGAGCATCGTCAGCAGGTCGGCGGCCGGCACGCCGTGCCCCTCGGCGAAGGCGGCGGCCTCGCCCATCGCCTCGATGGCGGAGACCAGCATGAAGTTGCCGGCGAGCTTCACGGCGTTGGCCTGATGCGGCTCGGTGCCGAAACGCCACGTCTTCGTGCCCATCGCGTCGAGGAGCGGACCCGCGCGCTCGATCGCCGCGGCATCGCCTGCTGCGACGATGTTGAGCGCGCCGGCCGCGGCCGGCGCGCTCAAC
>NZ_VRUX01000712.1:0-1904 GCF_008039885.1 Methylobacterium sp. WL103 | reverse complement strand
GCGCGGGGTCGGGGCGGACGACCACCTCGACGCGATGGCCGGCCTCGTCGTCGCCCGCGACATCCTCCTCGGACGCGCGCGCCCCCTGCCCGACCCGCCGGAGCACGACGGGCACGGCCTGCCGGCGGTGATCTGGATGCCGGCGCCCCCTCGAAGAGGCACGCGGCCGGAATCCTGCTAACGACGTGGACCATGAGCGAACAGACTAGCGCACAGCCCCTCGGAATCCGCCACGTCGCCCGCGCGCTGGTGTTCGATCCGGCCGACCGGCTTCTGCTGATCGAGTACGAATCGGTCCACGCGATCGAGCCGGACGGCAAGCCGCTGCGATTCTGGTTCATGCCCGGCGGCGGGCTGGAGCCCGGCGAGGACCACGTCACGGCCTGCCGGCGCGAGCTGTCGGAGGAGATCGGCCGCGCCGACTGCCCGATCGGCCCGCAGGTCGCGGCCTGCGACGGCCCGTTCCACCTGTTCCGCCAGTCACGCGACGCGCGCGAGCGCTACTTCCTGGTGCGGCTCCCCGACGACCGCGTCGACACCAGCCGCCTGATGGAAACCGAGGACAACCCGCTTCACGGCACGCGCTGGTGGAGTGTCTCCGAACTGCTCTCAACCGAGGCGCGTATCGAGCCGGCCGGCCTCGGGGAACTCGCCGCGCGCTTGGTCGCCGGGCACGTTCCGGAGGCCCCGATCATCCTGAATTGGCGACAAACTTGAGCGTGGAACAGGGTGCTCAGGCTGTTCGTTCCGTGACGGAATCTTCCTTTTGTCAGGAGACATCATGTTCCCAACCGCGCTGACCGACGGCTACCGCTCCTTTCTGTCCGGCCGCTTCCCGACGGAGCGCAAGCGCTTCCAGGAACTCGCCTCGGCCCAGGAGCCAGAAACCCTGGTGATCAGCTGCTGTGACAGCCGGGTCGCACCGGAGGCGATCTTCGACGTGGGGCCGGGCGAGCTGTTCGTGATCCGCAACGTCGCCGCGATCGTGCCGATCTACGAGACCGGCGGCGACTATCACGGCACCTCGGCGGCGATCGAGTTCGCGGTGCAAGGCCTCAAGGTGAAGAACATCGTCGTCCTCGGCCATGCCAGCTGCGGCGGCATCAAGGCCTACGCCGACAAGGCCAAGCCGCTCTCGAAGGGCAACTTCATCGGCAAGTGGGTCTCGCTGGTCGAGCCGGCCGAGGCCAAGGCGGGCGATTCGAGCGCGCCCGAATACCTCACCCGCCTGGAGCACGGGATGGTGAGCCAGAGCCTGGAGAACCTGATGACCTTCCCGTTCATCAAGGAGCGGGTCGAGGACGGTAGCCTGCAGCTCCACGGCGCGCATTTCGGCGTGGCCACCGGCGACCTGCTGGTGCGCGATCCGGAGACCGGCGACTTCAAGCCGGCGGCGGACCGGAACGGCGAGCCGCTGCGCCCGTCCGCGCTGATCAGCTGCAACTGAGGATAATCGAGCGGGCGCGTCCACCGGAGCGCCCGCGCAAGGGGTTTCGGACACGAAAAAGGGCGGCGGGCTCGATGGCCCGCCGCCCTTTTTCGTCAGCCCCGCCCGGCGTCGCCGCCGGGCGGAAGCGCTGTGATTACATCGCGTCGCGGGCGCCCGGCAGGCGCTGGGCCATGCCGTAATGGTGCTGCAGCACCGGCAGCGCCTGCTGCGCGTAGGTGCGGAGCGCCGGGTTCGGGCCGGACGAGGCGTAGGCCTCGGTCATGCCGATCGTCATCCGGTGCGCCTGGACCTGCTGGCTCACGTAGAGCCGGTCGAAGCGCGCGCCCGACGGGGTCGCGGAAAGCTCCGCCAGCATCGCCTGCTGCTCGGGGCTCGGCTGGACCACCGTGGTGCCGGCGGTCTGGTCGACGTCCACGCCGCCGAGGCGGCTGCCCGCCGCCGCACCGCGCTGGGC
>NZ_VRUX01000711.1:0-1909 GCF_008039885.1 Methylobacterium sp. WL103 | reverse complement strand
TTTTTTTTTTATCGGCCTCCCCGTTTTTTATTATTTTTTTTTGGGGTGGCTTGTTTTTTTTTTTTTATTTCTTCTCGTTGCCTAACCGGGCCGCGCGGCCGGTTCGCTCAGGCGCGCGCCAACTCCGCGCTCGCAGCGGTCGTCCTCGCCTTGGCCGACTTTCCCGCCTTGGCCGCCGTCTTCGTCTTGCTTGCCTTCGTCTTGCTTGCCTTCGTCTTGTTCGCCTGCGTTTTCGCCGGCTCGGCCGCCTTGGCCGCCGTCTTCCTCGCCTTGCCGGCCTTCGCCTTCGAAGCCGTCGGCGCGTCCGCGGTGAGCCGGTTCTGCAGCAGGCTCAGCACCGCCGCCTCTTCGGGGCGCAGGCTGCTGAGATCCTCGACCAATTCGCTCTCGACCGCCTCCTTCACCTGAAGCAGCAGGGCGCCTTCGAGGTAGCAGTCGATGATCTGCGGGTGGATGTAGCACTTGCGGCAGATGGTCGGCGTGTTGCCGAGCCGCCCGGCGACGCTCTCGATCGCCGCGCGAACGTTCTTCTTGGCGCCGGCCTCGCCGTCGAAGGCCTCGAACTCGCGCAACGCCAGCGCCGCCAGCACCGTGCCGGCCCAGGTGCGAAAATCCTTCGCCGTGATGTCCTGCCCCGAGATCTCGCGCAGGTAGGCGTTGACGTCCGAGGAGGTCACGTCGCGCGGCTGCCCCGCCTCGTCGACGTACTGGAACAGCTCCTGGCCCGGCAGATCCTGGCAGGCCTTGACGATCTTGGCCACGCGCCGGTCCTTCACCGACAGGTCCCAGGTCTTGCCGCTCTTGCCCTTGAAGCGGAACGTCATCTCCGCGCCCTCGACCTTGACGTGCGGGTCCCGCAGCGTCGTCAGCCCGTAGCTCTTGTTGGCCCGGGCGTAGTCGTCGTTGCCGACGCGGATCAGCGTCGTCTCCAGCAGGTGCACCACGGTGGCGAGCACCTTCTCGCGCGACAGGCCCTTGCGCCGCATGTCGGCGTCGATGCGCGTGCGGATGCCGGGCAGGGCGTCGGCGAAGGCCATGATGTGGCTGAACTTGGTCGAGTCCCGCGCCGCCCGGAAATCGGGATGGTAGCGGTACTGCTTGCGCCCCTTGGCGTCGCGCCCGGTCGCCTGGATGTGGCCGTTTCGGCGCGGGCAGATCCATACGTCGGTGTAGGCCGGCGGGATCGCGAGCGACTTGATCCGCTGGACCTGCGCCTTGTCGCGGACGGGGGCGCCCTTGGCGTCGACGAAGCGGAAGCCCGTGGCGGTCTTCTTCCGGGTCAGGCCGGGCATGGTGTCGTCGACGTAGGCGAGCCCGGCCTCGGCGGCCGCGTCGCGCGGGTCGACGACGGTGCCGGCGGTCTCGTCCGATGCCATCAGCTCCGCTCTCATCGGCCCTGCTCCTCCCTGCGAAAGCCTGGCCTCAACCGGGGCCGGACCGGCCCTGTTCCGGCGCTTGCGTATCCGCCGCACACGGATGCCCGCCCGTGTTAGAGGTCGGCCCGATGGACGCCGCCGACTCCCCCGCCCCCGCTGCGCCGATGCGGCGCCTCGCCTTCGTCGTCACCGAGGACTGGTTCTTCGCCTCGCACTTCCTGCCGATGGCGCGGGCGGCGGTGGCGATGGGCCTGTCGGTCGCCGTGGTGACGCGGGTGCGCGAGCACCGCGCGGCGATCGAGGCGACGGGCGCTCGGGTGGTCGCGTTGGAGGCGGAGCGCTCCAGCCTCAACCCGATGGCCGCCGGCTACGCGGCCGGGCAGCTTGCGGCGATCCTGAAGGCCCTGAACCCAGACATCGTCCACTGCATCGCGCTGCGCGGGATCCTCGTCGGCGGCACGGCGGCGGCGATGGCCAACATCCCGGCCCGCGTCTACGCGCTCACCGGCCTCGGGCTGATCGGCGCGCGCGGC
>NZ_VRUX01000710.1:0-1917 GCF_008039885.1 Methylobacterium sp. WL103 | reverse complement strand
AGCTTGACGCGAGGTTTCCAACACGGCCCATCCGCCGCCGATGTGTCGTTGCGCACGCCGGGCGACAGGCTCGGTCCGGCGTGCGCAACGACACATCGGCGGCGGATGGGCCGTGTTGGAAACCTCGCGTCAAGCTTGATGGAACCTTCGCTTAACCCGATCGGCCTAAAGCCCAATCTCGTTTGAACGCGCGGACCTCAACGCGCCCAACTCGCCGCGACCCGCGCCGGGCCGGCGCACCTCAAGTCCGCTCGTGGAGTGACAGACATGCCCCGATCCGCGCGCTTCCGCGCCGCCTCCCTGCGCACCCTTTCCCTGCGCACCCTCTCCCTGGGCCTCGCCCTCTGCGCCGGCCTCGCGGTCTCGGCCTGCAGCAGCGACAAGGACCTCGCCGACGCCTCGGCCTTCGGCGGCGGCGCCTCGACGCCGGGCAGCGCGCAGGACTTCGTCGTGAACATCGGCGACCGGGTGTTCTTCGAGTCCGACTCGACCGACCTGACGCCCACCGCCACCGGCACCCTCGACAAGCAGGCAGCCTGGCTGCAGCGCTACCCGCGCTACAGCTTCCTCATCGAGGGCCACGCCGACGAGCGCGGCACCCGCGAGTACAACTTCTCGCTCGGCGCCCGCCGCGCGCAGGCCGTGAACGACTACCTCGCCTCCCGCGGCATCAGTGCCGGCCGGATGCGCACCGTCTCCTACGGCAAGGAGCGCCCGGTCGCGGTCTGCAACGACATCTCGTGCTGGTCGCAGAACCGCCGCGCCGTGACGGTGCTCGACCGCGGCGCCGGAAGCTGACCGGCAGGCGCGACCTTCGTCACCGGACGACCCCGCATCCCGCCTTCGCCACCCCGCGGCCCCCTCAGGCGGGCGCCCCAGGGTGAGCGGTGGGGGCGGCACCCGCCACGACGCGTCCAGCCGACCCGTCCGGCGCAGGTCAACCTCTCGCGACGTGTCGGCAGAGGTTGCCGAGGATGGCGGCCCAGCCGCTGCGCTGCTGCTCGATGGGAAAACTGGTCTCGGGATCGAACGCGACCTTCACGCCGGTCCGGTCGCCCAACGCGGTGAACGCGACCACCGCATGACGGTCGCCGAACGCGTATTCGATCCGTTCGTTCGGGACGATCCTGGTGTAGGTGCCCGCGAAATCGAAGCCCATGCTGCCGTCCTTCGCCTCCATGCGCGAGGTGAACGTGCCGCCTTCCCGGAGGTCGACGGTCGCCGTCGGACAATGCCAGTCGTCGGACGCGAAATTCCACTGCGTGATCTGGTCCGGCGTCGTGTAGGCGTCCCAGACGACGCCGACCGGTGCGGAGGCCGTCGCTTCTACGATGATCCGTTCCTGGGGCATGTGAACTCCGCATCCGGCCGTTCGCGATTCCGCGGGCCGCACCTCACACCAGGCCGGTCGCGGCGGCAACCTCCGGGGCGGCCGCCCCCAGGGCGACGCGCCACGGAACGGCGCGAATCTCCGGTGCGCCGCCGCGTGCGGCCGATCCTGGAGGCCCGCATCTCACCGCGCGGCTCGATGAGCCCGAAGCCGACATCGCCTTAACTTTGCCGCGCTGGGCGGCATCTGCTACCGGCCTCGCGCCGACCTTGCGCGCTCCCTGTCACGACCGGTGCCACCATGCTCCGCCGCCTGCTTCTCGCCTCCTGTGCCGCCTTCAGCCTCGCCGCCCCGGCCGCGGCGCAGGACGCCTCCGAATTCGTCGTGCGCCTCAACCGGATCGAGAACCAGTCCCGGCTGATGGCCGGGCAGATCGAGACGCTGCAATACGAGAACCGGCAGCTCAAGGAGCAGCTTCGGAAGTTCCAGGAGGACGTCGAGTTCCGCCTGAACGAGAAGGGCGGCGGCAAGTCCGCGCCCGCGCCGAGCCGGGAGCCGGCCGGCGCCGTCAACGGCGGCAACCCGGG
>NZ_VRUX01000070.1:0-12788 GCF_008039885.1 Methylobacterium sp. WL103 | reverse complement strand
CATCGCCGGCCGCCTGCTGCGCCGGGTGCGCGACTTCGCCGTGGTCGCCGAGGCGCCGACCGTGACGCGCGCGATCGCAGACAGGGCGCTGAAGCTGCTCGACGTCGACCCGGTCGGCCTCGACGTGATGGACCGCAAGTACCTGACCCTGCTGGCGGTCTCGTTCGGCGGCAACCCCGTGGGGATCGAGACCATCGCCGCCGCGCTTTCCGAGCCCCGCGATGCGATCGAGGACATCATCGAACCCTACCTGCTCCAGCAGGGCTTCGTGCAGCGCACGCCACGCGGACGGGTGCTGACCCGGCGCGCCTTCGAGCACATGGGGTTTCCCGTGCCGAAGCGTGATCCGATCACCCAGGTCGGCCTCTTCACCGACGCCGAGCCCGAGGCGTAGGGTTTTCCTCCGCGCTTGCGCGACCGCCGTGCGGTTTGCCGGGAACTGAGACCATCCAGCAGAGGGCTCGCATGTCGTCTACCACTCGCAGCTATGCATTGAATGCATTGAAGCAGGTAGGTAGGGCAAGCAGGCGAAGCCCCCGGTTCTCGCATAAGTCATCCTGTTAGAACGATTAATCAGGGTTCCGCCACTCCTCTCACAAGCTCGCGAACGGCGAACTCTGTAGGCTGATATGCGTCGCAAGCTTGGCACTAAGCTTCGCAGGTGCGGAACAGGCGGACACGCAGGTTGTTGTGCCGGCAATCGCCCTGGCGCCTCGACGTGCCGGCGAACCACAAAAAGGATCGTCATCCTATGAAGCGTACCGCCACCCTCGCCGTGCTCGGCCTCTCGCTCGCCGCGCTGACCGCCCCCGCCTTCGCGCAGGACGCCCTTCCGATCCGCGTCTCGCCGTTCGAGCGCGGCGTCGGCGCCGCCGGCACCGACACCCCCGAGTTCCGCGCCGAGGCGCTTCGCTCGGACGCCGTCAGCATCGAGTCGAGCCGCATCGCCCTGGAGCGTTCGCGCAACCCTCGGGTCCGCAACTACGCCAACCGCGTGATCACCGAGCGTGAGGCCACCACCAAGGCGCTGCTGCCCGAGGGCACGTCGCTGAGCAGCGGCGGCACCGTCGTCTCCGATCGCCAGGGCTTCGACACCCGCATCGACAACCCGGTCGGCCTCGTGCTCGCCCCGGTGACCATCGCCGCCAACCTCGGCACCAGCATCGTCGGCGGCGTGCTCGGCGGCGTCGGCATCATCGACAACAGCCCGACCGAGCCCGGTCGCCGCGTCGCGATCGGCCCGAACGGCCAGAACCGGATCGAGCGCCTGAAGTCGGCCCGCAACGGCCGTGACTTCGACCGCACCTACATCGACCAGCAGGCCCGCTCGGACGCCCGCACCCTGGCACTCTACGAGACCTACTCGCGCAACGGCGACAACGCCGCAGGCCGCCAGTTCGCCAATGAGGCGCTGCCCTACATCGCCGACGAGCACGGCCACTCGGCCACCCTCGCCAACCGCATCGGCGGGTGATTTCTTTTTAGATTGCCGAATGAAAGGGCCGCCCCGGGAGGGGCGGCCTTTTCCATGTCTGAAGTTGCAACGCTGCGATCACTTCGTTGCGCACTCCGTGTCGGCTCCGGCCGGGGCGGATTGCGTTCGGAGTCGACCAGGCAAACCGCGCCGGCGGCAAAGGTTAAATCCGTGTGAACGCAACGCACGGCGACCAGATCGGAGAGCTTGCAAGCAGAGCCAGCCCCAAACCGGGACATGAAGTTCCGCAAATTGGAAACCCGACCTTTACCTTAACGGGGGCATAGTCTGCCTGTCAGTCGCGTAACCGGTGTTTGCCATGGCTTCCCCGCGTACCGTGGTTGCCGACGCCGCCGCCCGGAAACTTGTCTCGCGTACCGGGCGCGCTTCGTCGGCACCACGGTTGGGTCTCGTACCCGCCGTCCAGCGCCTTCCCCTCGACGAGATCCTCGTCGGCGACTGCATCGAGGCGATGAACCGCCTGCCGGCATCCTCTGTCGATTGCGTCTTCGCGGACCCGCCCTACAACCTGCAGCTCGGCGACGCCTCGCTGATGCGGCCGGACCAGAGCCGGGTCGACGCCGTCGACGACGACTGGGACAAGTTTGCAAGCTTCGCCAGCTACGACAGCTTCACCCGCGATTGGCTCACCGCCTGCCGCCGGGTGATGAAGCCGAACGCCACCCTGTGGGTCATCGGCTCGTACCACAACATCTTCCGCGTCGGCAGCGCGCTGCAGGATCTTGGTTTCTGGATCCTCAACGACATCGTCTGGCGCAAGGCCAACCCGATGCCGAACTTCCGCGGCAAGCGCTTCACCAACGCGCACGAGACCCTGATCTGGGCCTCCCGCTCCGCCGAATCGAAAGGCTACACCTTCCACTACGACGCGCTCAAAGGGGGGAACGAAGACCTCCAGATGCGCTCGGACTGGTTCATTCCGCTCTGCACCGGGGACGAGCGCCTCAAGGGTGCCGACGGCAACAAGGTCCACCCGACCCAGAAGCCCGAGGCGCTGCTGGCGCGCACGCTGCTCTCGGCGACTAACCCCGGCGACGTGGTGCTCGACCCGTTCTTCGGCACCGGCACCACCGGCGCCGTGGCCAAGCTGCTAGGCCGCCGCTTCATCGGCTGCGAGCGCGAAGAGGTCTACGCGGAGGCCGCGCGTCGGCGCATCGACGCGGTCGTGCCGCTGTCGCGGGCTGCGCTCCTCGTCGCGCCGACCAAGCGCGCCGAGCCGCGGGTGCCGTTCCTCTCCGTGGTCGAGGCCGGGCACCTCAAGGCCGGCGACGTGCTTACCGACGAGCGCCGCCGCTTCAAGGCGACCGTGCGTCCGGACGGCCAGCTCGACGTCGGCGTCGCCATCGGCTCGATCCACAAGGTCGGGGCCCTGGTCCAGGGCCTGCCCGCCTGCAACGGCTGGACGTTCTGGCACGCCGAGCGCGCCGGTAAGCTCGTGGTCATCGACACCTACCGCGCGAAGCTGCGCGCGGTGATGGGCGCGGCAGGCTGAACCACCCGCGCCTGGCGCCCACCACTCATCGTCGTCTTGTCAGTTAAGCCCGCAGTCGCACGCCCCTTCCTCGAACGGCGGGGGCGTCCGACTGCGCTGGCGTCGAACGACGCACAAGCCTGCTCGAACGACTTCCGCACATTGGAAAGCACACGAAAAAGCCGCCCGAAGGCGGCTTGATCCGTTCGTCACGGTGATGCGGCGCTTACGCCCGCATGCGGGTCCGGATCTCGCCGAGGCTGGAACGCACCAGCGCCTGGGCGGCGTCGCCCTGCATGCGCTCGCGCAGGATCGTCTCGGAGACCTTCACCGCGGCGTCGGCCGCGGCGGCGCGGACTTCGGCCTGGGCCTTCGCCTCGGCCTGGGCGATCTTGGTCTCGGCCGACTTGGTGCGGCGGGCGATGAAGTCGTCGAGGCGCTGGCGGCCTTCGGCTGCGGCGCGCTCGGCTTCCTCGCGGGCGCTCGAGATGATCGCCTCGGCCTCGCGCTCCGCTTCCGTGCGGCGACGCTTGTAGTCGGCGAGCACGGCGGCCGCCTCCTCGCGCAGGCGCTTGGCCTCGTCGAGCTCGTGGCGGACGCGGGTGGCGCGGCCGTCGAGGCCCTTGGTCATGATCCCGAAGCCGCCGACCTTCCAGACGATCGCCATGAAAATGACGAACGCGACGGCAACCCAGAATTCCGCTGTCATCAACATGATGGGTTCTTCCGTCTCAGTGCGCGGTCGCGGTGGAATCGAGGGCGCGGTCGAGGCTGGCCTGGTCCGGCGCCTGGCCCGTCAGCCGCTCGACGATCGCCGAGGCGGTCTCGCTGGCGATGGAGCGCACGTTACCCATGGCTTCCTGGGTCCGGCTCTGGATCGTCGCCTCGGAGGCTGCGATCTTCTGGTTGAGCTCGGCCTCGAGCGCCTTTCGCTTGGTCTCGGCGGCGGCGGCAAGGTCGTTGCGGGTGCCCTGGGCGATCTCGCGGGCCTTGCCCTGCGCGTCGCGCAGCGACTTGGCGTAGGCCTCGCCGGCGGCGTCGGCCTCGGCCTTCATCGCCTGCGCCTGGTCGAGGTCGGCGGCGAGTCGCGCGGAGCGGTCGTGCAGGATGCCCTGGATGCGCGGGAGGGCGATGTTGGCCATCAGCCAGTAGAGCAGGCCGAAGGCGAGGGCGAGCCAGATCAGCTGCGCCAGGAAGGTGTGGGTCTCGAAGGGCGGGAACGCAGCGGAATGCACCGGCTCCGGGGCGCCGGCCGGCACCATGTGGACGTCGGAACCGGGAGGCGGTGTGGTGAGGGAATTCGGCTGCGCCATGGCCCCGTCCGTATGACCTTGGAAGAAATCGAGCGCTCGCGCGACGGGCGGAGCGCTCACCGGTGATCGGCCGCCGCGGCCTGGAACGGCGCGGCGGCGATGTCGACGTCGATCAGACGGCGAACAGCAGGAGCAGGGCGATCAGCAGCGAGAAGATGCCGAGCGCTTCCGTCAGCGCGAAGCCGAGGAGCAGCGTAGCGCGCTGGCCGTCGGCGGCCGAGGGGTTGCGAAGGGCGCCCGCCAGGAACTGGCCGAACAGATTTCCGAGGCCGATGCCCGCGCCGGCCATGCCGAGGCAAGCGAGGCCGGCGCCGATGTACTTCGCAGCGACGGGATCCATAGAAAACTCCTGAAGTGTCTAGAAACGAGTGCGTCGTTTGCCGCGGGTGGAGCCGGCCGTTAGTGGCCGGGGTGAAGCGCGTCGTTGAGGTAGATCGCCGTCAGCGTCGCGAAGACGTAGGCCTGAAGCGCCGCAACGAGGAATTCGAGGGCCGTCAGCGCGATCGTCAGGAACAGCGGGAGGGGCGATAGCACGCTCCATGCGCCTGCGGAAAGCAGCCCGACGACGAAGAATGCGAAGATCTTCATCGCGATGTGCCCGGCGAGCACGTTGGCGAACAGACGCACCGACAAGCTGATCGGCCGCGAGATGAACGAGATCACCTCGATCGGCACCAGAAGCGCCAGCAGCGGCTTCGGAACGCCCTGCGGCACGAACAGGCCGAAGAAGTGGGCGCCGTGCTTCATCACGCCGTAGATCACCACGACCGATATCACCAGGGCCGCGAGGCCGAAGGTGACGACGAGGTGGCTCGTCACCGCGAAGGCGTAGGGGATCATGCCGAACAGGTTGAGGATCAGCACGAACATGAACAGCGAGAACACCAGCGGCATGAAGCGCTTGCCGCCGTCGCCGGTGGCCTGGTGCAGGGTGTCGGCGATGAACTCGTAGAAGATCTCAGCCAGCGACTGCATCCTGCCCGGCACCACCGAGCGGCTGGAGGTCGCGACGATCGTCAGGAGCGCGATGACGCCGACGGCGGCGAACATGTACAGCGCCGACTGGGTGAACGCGAGTTCCTGATGGCCGAGATGCCCGAAGGGCAGAATCGACTTGAGCTCGAACTGATGGATCGGATCCGGTCGCAAGGCGACGGAGTGCCCCGGGTCGATGCTGGCCGCCATGCCGTCTTCCGCCCTCACGTTTCGCTGCCGGCGGCCCGCATGGCCGAACCCGGTCGTTGGTCACAAGACACCGGTCGCCCTCACGGATCCCGTGGGGTGTCCCGTCCGGAACGGGCCCCGGCGAAACCGGACGCCCGCATCACGTTGAAGACGCCGGCGACGAACCCCAGCATCAGGAAGACGATCAGTCCCCAGGGCTTCGTCCCGAGCATCCGATCGAAGATCCAGCCGAGTACCCCGCCCGCGATCACGCCGGCGACGAACTCAGTGGAGATCGTCATGGCCTGCCCGAGGGCGGAGGGATTTCCGGACGACCCTGAACGCGACGGATGAGCGGGAGGGGCCGGGGGCCGCTTCCGTTCGATCTGCGTCTCGAGACGTCGGAGCCTCGCCGAGAGTTCGCTGTCGGGCGGCACGGGCCGTCCGGTCTCACCCTCCTCCCTTGCGTCGTTGCCGCTCACAGCGAAAACTCACATTGGCGAGAGGAACGAAACCGGGCGGATTGCCTCCTTGAAGCGCGGCGCACCTTAGTTTCGGCGCCCCAGGGTGTCAAGGCTCGAAAGGCCGAGCTTAAATCATTCTCGGCATTGAGGAATTCCGGCCCAAGCCCGCACGCGCGCAAGCCGTCGCGCGCAGGCCGGCCGGAACCCCCTCACGCGCCGAGGATCGGCTTGATGATCTTCTCGATTCCATCGACCGTCATCTCGCCGGTGTAACGCTCGCCGTTGATGAAGAAGGTCGGCGTCGAATCGACCTTGAAGGTCTCGAGCCCGCGTTGCTTCACGCCGTTCACGGCGGCGTAAAGCTTCTGGTCCTTGAGGCAGGTCTCGAACTTGTCCTTCGAGATCCCGGCCTGCTTCAGCATCTGCTCCAGGGCGTCGACGGGCTTCGGCGTGAAGGCCCAGGCCGGCTGCTGGTCGAAGAGCAGGTCGGTGATCGGGTAGTACTTCGCGTCGCCGTCGCAGCGCGCCAGCATGAAGGCGGCGGTGGCGAGGGGATCGAGGGGGAATTCCCGTAGCGTGAACCGTACCTTGCCGGTGTCGATGTAGCGCTCCTTGAGGGTCGGGTAGGTTGCCTTGTGGAAGGCGGCGCAGTGCGAGCAGGTCATCGATGCGTACTCGATGATCGTCACCTTCGCGTCCTTCGGCCCGAGCCAGACGTCGCCCAGCGGACCCGGCTGCATCAGCCCGTCGACCGGCACGCTCTCGGCGAACGCGGCCGCCGACAGCTTCGGCAGGATGAGGGCGGCGCCGATGGCGAGGCCCGTGGCTTTCAAAGCGTCGCGCCGGGTGATCATGGCCGTGCCTGCCTTCCGCGTTCCGTCCTGTCGACTTCTCGGGATGCGGTAACCGCGCCGGCGCACCCTGGCAAGGCGCCTAGCGCCGGGGCGAGGTCGCCACGACGGCGAGCCCGAGGCGGTCGAGGGCATCGCGTAGGCCGTCGTGCTCGATGGCGGAGACCGCCTGCGCGATCTCGCCGCGCCGGCCCGGATCCACCGTCGGTTCCGGTGCGCGCCGGGCGACGCGCCCGACCCGGTCCTGCTGCAGCACGATGCGGCCGACGCAGGCCCAGCCGTAATGGGCGTTGATCCGCTGGATCACCACCGGCGCCAGATGCTGCAGCTCGATCGCGAACACGCCCTCGACCCGCACCACCAGCGTGCCCGAATCGGGCGCGTCCTCGGTCCGGCGCTTGCGCTTGGGCCATTCGAGCTTCGAGGGCCTACAGAACTTCGCCAGGCGCTCGCCGACGATGTCCGGCCATGCCGCGAGGATGTCGGTCGAGGCGAAGCCCTGCGCCGCGAAGGCCGGGCCGATGCAGCCCTCGATCAGTTCGGCCAGCGGTTTGACGCGCGCCATGCTTGTGGAAGATCCCGCCGGTTGCGACGGCGAGGATAGCGCAAGGCCGGCGGCAAAGGGAGCGCTTTCGGCGCACGCGCCATGCCGCTATGCCTGCCGGCGATGCCTGCGTCCGAACCCTCCCCGAAGGCCGCCGACCTGCTGGTCTGGTACGACCGGCACCGCCGCGTCCTGCCTTGGCGCGCGCTGCCCGGCGAGCGGCCCGATCCCTACCGGGTCTGGCTCTCCGAGGTGATGCTGCAGCAGACCACGATCGCGGCGGTGAAGCCCTACTTCGCGACCTTCCTCGCCCGTTTCCCCGACATCGAAGCCCTGGCCGCGGCCCCGGAGGAGGCGGTGATGTCGGCCTGGGCCGGGCTCGGCTACTATTCCCGGGCGCGCAACCTCCACGCCTGCGCCAAGGCGGTCGCTGCGGCTGGGCGATTCCCCGACACCCTCGATGGGTTGCGCAAGCTCCCCGGCGTTGGCGCCTACACGGCGGGCGCGGTGGCGGCGATCGCCTTCGACCGGCCCGAGGCGGCGGTGGACGGCAACGTCGAGCGCGTGATGACGCGGCTGTTTTCGATCGAGGCGCCCTTGCCCGGCGCGCGTCCCGAAATCCGGCGCGTGACGCAAGCTTTGGTGCCGACCGAGCGGCCCGGCGACTTCGCGCAGGCCGTGATGGATCTCGGCGCCACCATCTGCACGCCCAAGCGTCCGGCCTGTGCGCTGTGCCCGTGGATGGCGCCCTGCCGCGCTCGCGCGGCCGGCAACCCGGAGACCTTCCCGCGTAAGGTGAAGGCGGTGAAAGGCACCCTGCGGCGCGGCGCGGCCTTCGTCGTGGTCCGATCGGGTGACGAGGCGGTCCTGCTCCGCACCCGCCCGCCGGAAGGCCTGCTCGGCAGCATGGCCGAGCCGCCGATGAGCCCGTGGGCGCCCGACTACGACCCTGCCGGCGCGCTCCTCGACGCGCCGCTCGACGCGCGCTGGAAGCGCCTGCCCGGCCTGGTGCGGCACGGCTTCACCCACTTCCCGCTGGAGCTGACCGTGTTCCTGGCCCGCGTCGCGCTGTCGACGCAGGCGCCGGCCGGGATGCGCTTCACCCCGCGCCGCGACCTCGACGAGGAGCCGCTGCCCGGCGTGATGAAGAAGGTGCTGGCCCACGCCTTCGACCCGAAGCCAGAGCCCGAACTGAAGCCGCGCGGCCGCCCGAAGCGCGACCCGCCGCCGATGCCGATGTTGGCGGTGTGGGAAGCGCCGGAGACGGTGGCCGACCCGCCGCGCTTCCGCCCGGTGCCGAAGCCGGCCCCGCGTGTGGTCGCACCGGCGCCGGCGGAGACCGACGAGATGTTCGAGGCGGACGCGGAGGTGGTGCCGCCGGTCCGCAAGCCGGCGAGGCGGGCGCCGCGCAAGCGGTGAGCCGGGCGCGATGGCTGCCGAGGTGCACGTGAAAGTGGCAGGTGCCATTCAACACCGCGCGCGATGGGCGTCTAATTCGTCGCCCTGCAGGACGCTACGGAAATGCTGTAGGGCACTCCCTTTCCGCCTTCGCCGGGCCGGAACTTCCTGAACGGGCCACGATGTCGCCGATCATCTCCATCGAGAACCTGTCGAAGACCTATGCCTCGGGCCTCTCGGCCCTGAAGACCGTGAACCTCGCGATCGCCCGCGGCGAGATCTTCGCCCTGCTCGGGCCGAACGGGGCCGGCAAGTCGACGCTCATCAACATCGTCTGCGGCATCGTCACGCCGAGCACCGGCACCGTGACGGTGGACGGGCACGACATCGGCTCCGGCTATCGCGGCGCGCGCAAGGCGATCGGGCTGGTGCCTCAAGAACTCACCACCGACGCCTTCGAGAGCGTGTGGAACACGGTGAGCTTCACCCGCGGACTGTTCGGGCTGAAGAAGGACCCAGGCCACATCGAGCGCGTGCTGCGCGACCTCTCGCTCTGGGAGAAGCGCGACGCGCGGCTGATGACCCTGTCGGGCGGCATGAAACGCCGGGTTCTCATCGCCAAGGCGCTCTCGCACGAGCCGACGGTGCTGTTCCTCGACGAGCCCTCGGCGGGCGTCGACGTGGAACTCCGCCAGGACATGTGGCGCATGGTGCGGCGCCTGCGCGAGCAGGGCGTGACCGTGATCCTAACCACGCACTACATCGAAGAAGCCGAAGAGATGGCCGACCGGATCGGCGTGATCCGCAAGGGCGAGATCATCCTGGTCGAGGAGAAGGCCGAGCTGATCCGCAAACTCGGGCGCAAGCAGCTCACGCTTCAGTTGCAGGCGCCGCTGGCCGCGTTGCCGGCCGACCTTGCCGACCGCGGCCTTGAATTGAGCCAAGGCGGGCAGGAGCTCGTCTACACCTACGACGCCAAGGCCGAGCGCACCGGCATCACCGGCCTGCTCACCGACCTCGGCGCGGCCGGCATCCGGTTCAGCGACCTGCGCACCAGCCAGTCATCTCTGGAAGATATCTTCGTCGACCTCGTCAGGGAACGCGCATGATCCCGGCGGCCGCGAGATCCCAACCCACCATCCCCCGGCTGCCGGCAAGCGCGAATGCGCGTCGCCGCCCGTGTGGCGCTCGCCTCTCTGGGCGTCAGTATCGAGAGGCAAACCGATGAACTGGCCTGCCATCCGCGCGATCTATCGGTTCGAGATGAGCCGCTTCTGGCGCACGGCGATGCAGAGCATCCTCGCACCGGTGATCTCGACCTCGCTCTACTTCGTGGTGTTCGGTGCGGCGATCGGGTCGCGCATGAGCACCGTCGACGGCGTGCCCTACGGCCTTTTCATCGTGCCGGGCCTCGTGATGCTCGCGCTGCTGACCCAGAGCATCGCCAACGCCTCGTTCGGCATCTACTTCCCGCGCTTCGCGGGCACGATCTACGAGATCCTGTCGGCGCCGATCTCACCGGTGGAGGTGGTGCTCGGTTATGTCGGCGCCGCGGCCTCGAAATCGATCCTGATCGGGCTGATCATCCTCGCCACCGCCGCCCTGTTCGTGCCGCTTCACATCGAGCACCCGGTCTGGATGATGGCCTTCCTGGTGCTGACGGCGGTGACCTTCAGCCTGTTCGGCTTCGTCATCGGCCTCTGGGCCGACGGCTTCGAGAAGCTGCAGCTGGTGCCGCTCCTCGTCGTGACGCCGCTGACCTTCCTCGGCGGCAGCTTCTACGCGATCGAGATGCTGCCGCCGTTCTGGCGGACCGTCAGCCTCGCAAACCCGGTGGTCTACCTAATCAGTGGATTCCGCTGGGCCTTCTTCGGCACGGCCGACGTCGCCATCGGCATCAGCCTCGCGATGACCGGCCTGTTCCTGGCGGTCTGCCTCGGCCTCGTCGCCTGGATCTTCCGCACCGGTTACCGCCTGAAGAGCTGAGCGCGAGCTTCCTGAAGTCGTTCGAAAACGCATAAAGACATCTTTATGTCTTGATTGCTTCGTATCCGGTGCTCTGCTAGATGCCTCGGCGAGAGGCAACCCGAGACACGGAGCGACGCAGCATGGCCCAGGATTACATCGTCAAGGACATCGGCCTGGCCGATTACGGCCGTAAGGAAATCTCGATCGCCGAGACCGAGATGCCGGGCCTGATGGCCACCCGCGAGGAGTACGGCCCGTCGCAGCCGCTCAAGGGCGCCAGGATCGCCGGCTCGCTGCACATGACGATCCAGACCGCGGTGCTGATCGAGACGCTGAAGTCCCTCGGCGCCGACATCCGCTGGGTGTCCTGTAACATCTACTCGACCCAGGACCACGCCGCCGCGGCGATCGCTGCCGCCGGCATCCCGGTCTTCGCCATCAAGGGCGAGACCCTGGAGGAGTACTGGGACTACACTTCGAAGCTGTTCGACTGGCATGGCGGCGGCATGCCGAACATGATCCTCGACGACGGCGGCGACGCCACCATGTTCGTCCACCTGGGCCTGCGTGCCGAGAACGGCGACACCGCCTTCCTCGACAAGCCGGAGTCCGAGGAGGAGGAGATCTTCTTCGCGCTCCTGAAGAAGAAGCTCGCCGAGAAGCCGAAGGGCTGGTTCGCCGGTCTCGCCGACTCGATCAAGGGCGTCTCCGAAGAGACCACGACCGGCGTTCACCGCCTCTACAACCTCGCCAAGGAGGGCAAGCTGCTCTTCCCGGCGATCAACGTGAACGACGCCGTCACCAAGTCGAAGTTCGACAACCTCTACGGCTGCCGCGAGTCGCTGGTCGACGGCATCCGCCGCGGCACCGACGTGATGATGGCCGGCAAGGTCGCGATGGTCGCCGGCTTCGGCGACGTCGGCAAGGGCTCGGCGTCCTCCCTGCGCCACGCCGGCTGCCGCGTGCTGGTCTCGGAGGTCGACCCGATCTGCGCGCTCCAGGCCGCGATGGAAGGCTACGAGGTCGTGACGATGGAAGACGCGGCGCCGCGCGCCGACATCTTCGTCACCGCCACCGGCAACAAGGACATCATCACCCTCGACCACATGCGGGCGATGAAGGACCGGGCGATCGTCTGCAACATCGGTCACTTCGACAACGAGATTCAGGTCGCCGGCCTCAAGAACCTCAAGTGGTCGAACATCAAGCCGCAGGTGGACGAGATCACCTTCGCCGACGGCCACCGCATCATCCTGCTGTCGGAAGGTCGCCTGGTGAACCTCGGCAACGCCACCGGCCACCCGTCCTTCGTGATGTCGGCCTCGTTCACCAACCAGACGCTCGCCCAGATCGAACTTTGGACCAACCCGGGCAAGTACCAGAAGCAGGTCTACACCCTGCCGAAGGCGCTGGACGAGAAGGTGGCCCTCCTCCACCTCGAGAAGATCGGCGTGAAGCTCTCCAAGCTCCGCCCCGACCAGGCCGCCTACATCGGCGTCTCCGAGAACGGCCCGTTCAAGCCCGACCACTACCGCTACTGAGGCGCTCGGCGCGGGCACGCGCCGACCGGTACGGACGAGCGACAAGAGGGCCCGGCGGAAGCGCCGGGCCCTCTTCGTTTGTCAAGCCGCAAGGGCCATGGCGGACTGTGTCTTCTGTGTGTCGTTCGTCTGCGACCTGCCGGCGACGGGTTACAGCCAAGCTAATTCCCCTTCCGGCGCAAATCCCCGGCGCGTTAGACTACCTGCGGTTCGACAGGTCGTCGGGTCGTCGGATCTCCATCCACCCGAATCGTGCGGGCGGGGACCCGTCGCCGCGCGTTCGTTCGCGTCGATCTGACCGGCGGTTTTTGGAGACGGGACGGATCATGGCGGTCGATCGGGCGGCACGGCGCACAGCCGGGGCCGGCGCTCTCTTCATCGCCGCCGTCGGCCTGCCGGCTCCCTCCCTTGCGGCGGGCGCCGACCTTCCGAGCTGGGGTTTCGGCTCGCACATGCACAACGTCGCCGCCGCAGCGATCTTCGGCGGCCTCGTCGCCTTCGCCACCATCGTCGCCCTTCTCTATCTGAGCGAGCGCTCGCGCTGGACCCGCCGCGAGCGCTCGCTCAGATAGAGAAGGG
>NZ_VRUX01000709.1:0-1921 GCF_008039885.1 Methylobacterium sp. WL103 | reverse complement strand
CGCTCGGGCAGGATTTCCTCGACCTTTTTGACGATGCTGGCGGCGTCGAGGCCGGCTTCGGCGTACATCTTGTCGGGGCTGTCGTGGTCCTGGTAGGCGTCCGGCAGCGTCATCGTGCGGACCCGAAGCCGCATCGCGTCCAGCACCCCGCGCTCGGTGAGCAGGTGCAGCACCATCGCCCCGAACCCGCCGCGCGAGCCCTCCTCCAGGGTGATCAGCACCTCGTGGCTGGCCGCGAGGTCCAGGATCAGCGCTTCGTCGAGCGGCTTGGCGAAGCGCGCGTCCGCCACCGTCACCGCGATGCCGGCCGCCGACAGCGTCTCGGCCGCCTTCAGCGCCTCGCCCAGGCGCGTGCCGAGCGACAGCAGCGCCACCCGCGCATTCTCCGGCCGCGTCACGATCCGGCCGCGCCCGATCGCCAGCGGGACACCGACCTCCGGCATCTCGACGCCCACGCCCTCGCCGCGCGGGTAGCGCAGCGCGATCGGGCCGGAATCGTGCGCGTGGCAGGTCGCCACCATGTGCACCAGCTCGGCCTCGTCGGCCGCCGCCATCACCGTCATGTTCGGCAGGCAGCACAGATACGCCAGGTCGAACGCGCCCGCATGCGTCGCCCCGTCCGCCCCCACCAGGCCCGCCCGGTCGAGGGCGAAGCGAACGGGAAGGTTCTGCAGCGCCACGTCGTGGATGACCTGGTCGTAGGCCCGCTGCAGGAAGGTCGAGTAGATCGCCACGAACGGCTTGTAGCCCTCCGTCGCGAGACCTCCGGCGAACGTCACCGCATGCTGCTCGGCGATGCCCACGTCGAAGGTCCGGTCGGGATGCGCCTTGCCGAACAGGTCGATACCGGTGCCGCCCGGCATCGCCGCGGTGATCGCCACCACCTTCTCGTCGGCGTCCGCCGCCTTGATCAGGCTCTCGCCGAACACCCGCGTGTAGGCCGGCGCGTTGGCCTTGGCCTTGGTCTGCACCCCCGAGAGCACGTCGAACTTCACCACGCCGTGGTAGCGGTCGGCCGACGCCTCGGCCGGGGCGTAGCCCTTGCCCTTGCGCGTCACGACGTGCAGCAGGATCGGGCCCTGCTCGCTGTCGCGCACGTTCTTCAGCACCGGCAGCAGGTGGTCGAGGTTGTGCCCGTCCACCGGCCCGACGTAGTGGAAGCCCATCTCCTCGAACATCGTGCCCGAGCCGACGATCAGCCCGCGGGCGAACTCCTCGGCCTGCGCCGCACGCTGGTAGATCGCCTTCGGCAGCAGCTTGCCGAGCTGCTTGGCGGTCTCGCGCAGGCCGCGATACGCCCCGCCCGACGCCAGGCGCGCGAGGTAGGCCGACATCGCGCCGACAGGGGGCGCGATCGACATGTCGTTGTCGTTCAGGATCACGATCAGCCGCGAGTGCAGCGCGCCGGCGTTGTTCATCGCCTCGTAGGCCATGCCCGCCGACATCGAGCCGTCGCCGATCACCGCGATCATGTTGCGGCGCTTGGGCGCCTCGTGCCCGCGCGCCTTCTCGGCCGCCGCGTGGAGATCCCGCGCCACCGCCATGCCCAGCGCCGCCGAGATCGAGGTCGAGGAATGCGCCGCCCCGAACGGGTCGTACTCGCTCTCCGAGCGCTTGGTGAAGCCCGACAGCCCGCCGCCCTGCCGCAGCGTCCGCATCCGGTCGCGCCGGCCGGTCAGGATCTTGTGCGGGTAGGCCTGGTGCCCGACGTCCCACACGATCCGGTCGTCGGGCGTGTCGAACACGTGGTGCAACGCCACCGTCAGCTCGACCACCCCGAGCCCGGACCCGAGATGCCCGCCCGTCACCGACACGGTCTCGATCATCTCAGACCGAACCGCCTCCGCAACCGCCGGAAGGTCGCTCTCCGGCAACAGACGCAACGCAGACGTCTCAGACAAACCGTCCAAAATCGAGGGGG
>NZ_VRUX01000708.1:0-1934 GCF_008039885.1 Methylobacterium sp. WL103 | reverse complement strand
GGCCGCGGCGGACCGGCGCGGCGGGCAGCTCGCTCGGGCTCACCGGTGCATCCGCGATCTCGCCGGGCTCGGCGGCGGGGGCGTGGTCCTGAAGCATCGCGCCATCACGGGTCGGACTTCGGCGGGTCGGACTTGGTCGGATCCGATCGATACGGTTCCGGACGCGCCCGGTCGATATGGCCGAGGTCGCGCCCCGGATCGAGCCGGTCGCGCACCCGCTGCTTCAGGACCTTCACGTCGGGGAAGCCGCCGTCGCCGGTCCGCTCCCAGACGGTGTCGGCGCCCAAGGTGATCGAGAACGCCCCGCCGGTCGCCGGGATCAGCGCGACCTCGCCGAGGTCGTCGCGGAAGGTCGAGAGCAGTTCCTGCGCCATCCAGGCGGCCCGCAGGAGCCAGTTGCACTGGGTACAATAGGTGATGGCGACGCGCGGCTTGTCAGCCGCAGCATGGGGCGTGTCATCCATGGCGCGCACAGCGCACCGCGGGGGTGGCCTTGTCAACCTCGGGCACGGCCCGTGACGGCGGACCGGACGAGCGTTCCGGAAAGCCGGCGCGGCCCTTCTCTCGGCGGGTCCGAGCCCCTATCTCACGCGGACGTGAAGTACGGCCAAGCTGGGCCGGATACAGCTTCCAGGAGTGGTGGACATGTCGTCGAGTGCGGATTTCGCGACGCCGCGAACCAGCCCCCTCATCGCCCGGGTCGCCGGCGCGCTGATCGCGATGCTGTTCGCGACCTGCCTCTCGGGCTGCGGGGCGATCAACCGGGTGCCGACCCTGGAGGAGCAGGCGAAGTCCTCCTGGAGCGAGGTGCAGAACCAGTACCAGCGCCGCGCCGACCTGATCCCGAACCTCGTCGAGACGGTGAAGGGCTATGCCAAGCAGGAGCAGGACACCCTGACCAAGGTGACGGAGGCCCGCGCCAACGCGACCAGCGTCAAGGTCGACGCCTCGACGATCACCGACCCGGCCAAGTTCAAGCAGTTCCAAGACGCGCAGAACCAGCTCAGCGGCGCCCTCGGGCGCCTGCTCGCCACGGTCGAGGCCTACCCCGACCTGAAATCGAACCAGAACTTCCTGGCGCTGCAGTCGCAGCTCGAGGGCACCGAGAACCGCATCGCCGTGGCGCGGCGCGACTACATCGGCTCGGTCCAGGCCTACAACACCGAGATCCGCACCATCCCCGGTCGCTGGATCGCCTCGTGGTTCTATCCGGAATCGAAGCCGATGGAGACCTTCACGGCGACGCCGAACGCGGAGCGTGCGCCGAACGTGAAGTTCTAGGGCACCTCGCGCATGCCGCGCGGCGCGCGCCTCGCCTTCCCCCTCGTCCTCGCCCTCGCGGCCTGCGTCGGGCTGTGGGCGGCTGCGCTCGCCGCGGAGCTGAGCTTCCCCAAGCTGACCGGACGGGTCGTCGACGCCGCCGGCATCCTCACGCCGGAGCAGCGCGGGACGATCGAGTCCAAGCTGAAGGCTTACGAGGACAAGACCTCCGACCAGGTGGTGGTGGCAACGGTGCCGAACCTGCAGGGCACCACGATCGAGGATTACGGCAACCGCCTGTTCCGCGAGTGGAAGATCGGCCAGGCGAAGACCAACAACGGCGTCCTGCTGATCGTGGCGCCGGCCGAGCGCAAGGTCCGCATCGAGGTCGGCTACGGCGTCGAAGGCGCGCTCACCGACGCCCTGTCCCGCGTGATCGTCGCCAGCGCGATCACGCCGCGCTTCAAGGAGGGCGACTTCGCCGGCGGGATCACCGCCGGCGTCGACGGCATCCTCTCGATCCTCGCGGGCGACGCGGAGGTCTGGCAGCGCAAGCCGAAGGTCCGCGCCGACGAGGTCGACCCGACGCAGGTGGCGCTCTTCATCGGCCTGTTCCTCCTGGTCCTGTTCGTCGCGTGGCGCATGAACCGCGGCGGGGGCGGGCGCGGCGGGAG
>NZ_VRUX01000707.1:0-1937 GCF_008039885.1 Methylobacterium sp. WL103 | reverse complement strand
CTGCCCGGCGGGCACGCCCGGCAGGGCGGTCTTCGCGGACGGGCTCGTCGCGCTCTCCTTCGAGATGGTCGAGAAGCCGTGGTCGGCCGCGACCACGATGTCGGTCGTGTCGGAAAGGCCGAGCTCGTCGAGCGCCCGGCGCAGCGTCGCGAGGTTGTCGTCTGCGTTGCGGATGCCGGCGAGCGAGGTCGGCCCGTTGATGCCGGGCACGAGCTTGCCGAGGCTGTCGCCGTGGTTGTGCTGGGCGCCGTCCGGGTCGCGCGACCAGAACACCAGCACGAACGGTTTCTCGCGGGCCTTGAACAGCGGCAGCACGACCTTCGTGGCGACCTCGGCGAAGTAGGCCTGCTGGGCGACGTTGGCCACGAGCGTGCCTGGCGTCGTCGCGTCGCCCGCCTTGCCGTTCTCCCCGCGCGAGGGGGCGGCGAGCGGCAGGTTACGGCCGGCCATCAGCCCCTGCATCTCGGCGCTGAACGGGATGCCGCGCGCCGAGCCGGTCTCGTCATCGACGACGATCGTCGGGCCGCCGGTGCGGTCGGTGTGGTCGAAGATCAAGGTCGGCCCGACCTTGCCGATCGCCGCGGTGCTGATCCCGGCCTTGGCGGCGGCGCGCAGCACCGTCTCCTCGTTCATCCAGTCGCCGTTGAAGACGGTGTTCATCTCGCCGAGCACGGCGTCGTTCTCGATGAACGGCGTCACCGTTCCCGCCTGCGCGGCGATCGGCTTGGCGAGGTAGATCGTGTTCGAGAAGTCGCCGGTGTCGCCGAGCTGGTGCCCGGTCGCCATGCCCGAGGCGTTGGCGGTGGTGAAGGTCGGGAACAGCGAATGGCTGTTGGCGAGGTTCACGCCCTGGTCGCGCAGGGCCGCCAGGGCCGGCGTGTTCTCCGGCGTGACCATGCCGGCGCGCAAGCCGTCGGGAACGAACAGGATCACGTTGCGGGGCCGGTCGGCCGCCGCGGCGGCGGTGCCGAGGAGGCCGGCGACGATGACGCCGTTGAGGATCGCGCGCATCGCCGTCGTCTCCTGAAGGGCCGGCCGACTTCCGGCGCGGTGCCGCTTCTCCTCACGTCCGCATGACGCCCGTGTGACGGCGCAGGCCGGCGGGACAGGCGGGCGAGACAAGTTGGGCGGGCCGGAACGCCTGGCCCGCCCGCGATGGGGCGCTTACATCGGCGGGGTCAACCCGTCCTTGCCGACGGCGACCCGGCGGGCGCTCAAGGCGGTGCCGTCGCGGGCGGCCGTGACGAAGGCCTTGGCGCCGGGCTTGAGCACCATCTTGTCGGCGGGCTCGAAGGTCACGACCGGGGTTTCCGGCAGCACGACCACCGTCTGCGCGCCGTCCTTGTAGGTCACGGTGAGGGTGCGCGCGCCGGACGCCGTCGCGCTGCCCGACACGGTGCCGTTGGTCATCGCGCTCTTCACGCGCGGGGCGGGAGCGTCGGCCTTGACCGTCCCGTTCGTCATGGCGCTCTTCACCCGCGTCCCGCCGGCGGTGGCATCGGGGATCGTGTCCCAGCCGTAATGGCCCTCGCCGGTGCCGCGCATGGCTTCGGGGAACAGCAGGACCTCGATCGCGGTGCGCGGGTTCTCGCCCTTGGTGGCGGTGCCGACGAAGGTGCCCTCCTTCACGTCGTCGAGGCTGGCCTTCACCACCGAGACGAACTTCGTGTCGTCGCCGAGCGCGATCGTCTCCGACACGCCGTCGATGGTCTTCAGGGTGATCGCGCCCGGCGCGACCGCCTCGATCGTGCCGCGCAGGCGCTCGACGACCGGGGCGGCCTGGGCGCCGCCGACCGAGAGGAGGCCGGCGAGGGCGAGAAGCGGGAGGCGTGTCATGAGGGGCCTGTCGTTTAGGAGGGCCTGACGGTCCGGCACGATCGTGCGGGAGCCTGCGGCCGTGGCGCGTCCGCTACCATGCCGGCGCCGGGCCCGGCACC
>NZ_VRUX01000706.1:0-1939 GCF_008039885.1 Methylobacterium sp. WL103 | reverse complement strand
CGCCCGCACCGCCGCCGGCGTGCCGATGCGCGCCGCGATCTCGGCATAGCTCGCGGTGGTCCCCGCCGGGATGGTTCGCAACGCCTCCCAGACCCGCTGCTGGAAGGCGGTGCCGCCGATGTCCAGGGGCAGGGAGACCGGGCGGGACGGTGTTTCGACCAGGCCGACCACCTGCGCGACCAGCGCCGCGAAGCCCTCATCGCCGCCCGCGAGCGCCGCGTTCGGGAAGCGGTCTTCCAGGTCGCGCAGCAACGCGTCCGGTTCGTCGCCGAGCAGGATCGCGCAGACGCCGCGGGTCGTCGCCGCGACGAGGACCGCGCCGAGGCTGCACGCCGCGACCGCGAAGCGGATCGTCTCGCCGGCTCCACCCTTGCGGTAGGCGGCCGGCGTCATGCCGAGGCGTGCCCCGGCGTAGAACCGGCTCGCGGCGCCGTAGCCCGCCTCGTACAGGGCTTCCGTGACGCTGGCCGCGCCTGGCAAGGCTTTGGCGACACGCTCGGCGCGACGGGCCGAACCGTAGGCCCGCGGCGTGACGCCGATGGCCGCCTTGAACACGCGGTGGAAGTGGAACGGACTCATCCCGGCGGCGTGGGCGAGGTCGTCGAGGGTGGGCGCGGTCTCGGACTCGTCGATCAGACGGCAGGCGCGGGCGACGGCCTCCGCGCGGCGGGTCTCGCGCGACGCCTCGTCAGGCCGGCAGCGCCGGCACGGGCGGAAACCCGCCGCCTCGGCTGCCTCGCAGGTGGCGTGGAAGGCGACGTTTCGGGGAAGCGCCGCGCGCGACGGGCAGCTCGGGCGGCAATACACGCCAGTGCTGCGCACGGAGTAGACGAAGCGGCCGTCGAACGCGCCGTCGCGGGCGGCCACCGCGGCATGGCGAGCGGCATCCGACAGGTCTGCGGGGGACACGGTTCCCAACGTCGGCATCGCGACCTCTCGGGTGGTGGGTGCCGGATCGGCCCCCTGTGCGTCCCTTGGAATGGCGCGTCTCGGTGTTCCCGGCATCCCGTCCCTTGCTCTCGAATCCCGCGGCGGCATCCGCCACCCAGAGATGCATCGCCGCGTAGGCGCGATAGGGTCGCCACGCCTCCGCCCGCCGAAGAAGCTCGGCAGGATCCGGGCGCCCGGCGCCGACATCGAGCGCCCGCATCAGGCCGACGTCGCCGCCGGGTAGGGCGTCCGCCGCGCGTAGGACGCGCATGGCGATGAACCGCGCCGCCCACGGCCCGATGCCGTGGATCGCGGTGAGGCGGCGGACCGCTATGGCGAGGTCCTGTCCCGGCGCGAACAGGTCCGGCTCGGCGAGGCTGGATTCGGCGAGCGCCCGGATCGCGGCGCGCCGCGCGCGTGGCATGTCGAGCATCTTCGCGACATCCGCCGCGGCGACGGCCTCCGGGGTGGGGAACAGATGGCTCAGCCCCAGGCCGGCGGCCGACCCGAACGGCATCCCGCCTTCGTCGGCGTTCCGGCCGGCGAAGTCGTGGCGCGTCGGCGTCATCCGCGACGCGGATCAGCCGGCCGCCCGCCGCAGCGGCTCGGCGTCGCGACCGGGCAGCCAGCGCGCGATGGTGTCGTAGAGGACCGCGCGGTCGAACGGCTTGCCGACGTGGTCGTCCATGCCGGCCTCGCGGAACTGGCGCACCTCGGCGGGCAGGACGTTGGCGGTCATCGCGATCACCGGCACGTTCGCGCAAGCGCCCTTCAGGCGGCGGATCATCCGCGTCGCGGTGATGCCGTCCATGCCCGGCATCTGGACGTCCATCAGCACGAGGTCGAAGGCGCCGTCCTCCACCGCCATCACGGCGGTGGCGCCGTCGGCGACCACCTCGACGGTGTGGCCGGCGGCCTCGAGCACAAGGCGCGCAAGCTCCTGGTTGATCTCGACGTCCTCGACGAGGAGGATGCGCCCGGTCGCCTGGGGCGCGGCGACGGGCTGCGC
>NZ_VRUX01000705.1:0-1943 GCF_008039885.1 Methylobacterium sp. WL103 | reverse complement strand
GCGGGGCGGCGCGTCGGCGAGCACGGCGTCGAGCAGGTCGGCGTAGCCGCGGGCGGTGGCGGCCCAGGTGTAGCGGGCCTCGTTGCGGCGGCCCTTTGCGACCAGGGCCTCGCGCAGGCCCGGCTCGTCGAGGAGCCGGCGCAGGCATGCGGCCAGCGCGCCGGCGTCGCTGGGATCGAAGGTCAGCGCGCCCTCCCCCGCCACCTCCGGCGTCGCCGAACGGTCCGAGCACACCACCGGGCAGCCCAAAGCCTGCGCCTCCAGCACCGGCAGGCAGAAGCCCTCGGCGAAGGACGGCACGCACAGGCATAGGGCGCCGCGGTAGAGCGCAGCGAGCCGGCGGTCGTCGATGCGCGACAGGCGGACCACCCGGGTGGCCGCCCCGAGCCGCCGGAGCGTCCCGGCGACGGCGTCGGCCGGGTCCTCGCCGACGTGGACGACGGCGAGGTCGGGATGGCTCGGCCCGAGCGCGGCCACCGCTTCGGCGAGCAGGCCGAAGTTCTTGTTGTGCGTGGCGTTTCCGACCGCCAGCACGTAGTGCCCCGCCACCTCCGCGGGGTCCATCACGGCGAGCGCCGAGGAGTCGAGCACGGAGGCGGACGGGATCACGCGGACGCGCCCGCGCGCCGCGGGATAGTGATGCTCCAGGTCGCGCCGGGTCGCATCCGAGACCGCGACGACGGCGTGGTTGCGCGCCAGCATCAGCCGGAAGATCCAGTCGGTGGTGAAGGCCTCGCGCGGGCCGGCGCTCTCGGGGATCGTGCGGAAGTACAGGTCGTGGACCACGACCACCCGCGCCCGCCCCCCGGCGCCCGCGCCGTAGGGGTCGACGTTCAGCACCACGTCGATGGCGTGCCGCCGGCAGCAGGCCGGGACGGTGACGAGCTGGGCCAGAACGTCGAGGACCATGATGCGCGGGCGCGGCACGGTCACGACCTCGACGGCGTCGCGGAACGCGGCGGGGAGCGCGTCGCGGGTCCAGGGCGAGCGCAGCACGACGGCCAGGTCCGGGCGCCGGACGAGCTCTTCGACGAGCGCGAACGCGACCCGTGCGACGCCCGACGGCTTGCCCCCGAACTGGCTCGGCATGTTGAGGAGGATTCGCTTCATCGACTGGCAATAACCCCGCACTAGGGTCGATCTAGCACCGCCAGATCGAACAGATGCGTATTCTCCACATCACCTCGCTGTTTCAGCCCGAACAGGTCGGCGGGGCGGAGCTGATGGTGGAGACCCTCGTGCGGATGCAGGCGGGCCTCGGGGCGCAGGTCGGCGTCGCCTGCCTGTCGCGCCGGGCCCAGCCGCCCGAGCGGTCGGACGCGGCGACGATCTACCGCCTCGGCCACGGGACGCCGTTCCACGTCCTCGACTGGGCCGAGCACGGACGGCTCGACCGCCTGCGCTACAAGCTCGCCGTGCAGTGGGACGGGCGCACGCTCGCCGCGATGGAGGCGGCGGTCCGCGATTTTTCCCCCGACGTGGTGAACACCCACTCCCTGTCGGAGCTGACCCCGCGGATCTGGCCGATGCTGCGCCGCCTCGGGGTTCCGGTCGTCCACACGCTGCACGACTTCACGAGCCTGTGCAGCAACGGCGCGATGGTGCGCGACGGCCGGGCCTGCCAACGGCAGCACGCCAAGTGCCGCGCCTACGCGCTGCTGCACCGGGTCTGCCAGCGCCCGGTCGAGGCGGTGGTCGGCGTCGGCGCGGACATCCTGGCCCGCCACCTCGCGGCCGGGTACTTCCGCGACGTGCCGGAGGCCCTGCGGCAGGTGATCTGGAACCCGATCGAGGCGGGGTCGCCGCCGGCCCCGCGCGCCCTGCCCTCGGATGGGATCACCTTCGGCTACATGGGCCGGATCGAGGCGTCGAAGGGCGTCGACACCCTGCTCGAGGCCTGCCGCCGCCTGCCCCCCGGCGGCTGGCCTCGAGCAGGGTGTCGA
>NZ_VRUX01000704.1:0-1944 GCF_008039885.1 Methylobacterium sp. WL103 | reverse complement strand
CTCGCGACCCTGCCCGCCGCGGCGCAGGCGCAAGGCGCGCGCTTCGAATCCCTCAGTCCCGTCGGCGGCCAGCCCGACAACCCCGGCATCGGCCAGGAGCCCGGCCAGGACGGATTGCCGACCTTGCGCCGCCGCCCCATGGACGGTCCGCCCCGCCTCGGCAACGGCACGTCCGGCGAGACGTCCGGCGGCGAATCCTCCGGCGGCCTCACCTCGGGCGGCGCCAGCCTGTCCGGGCCGACCGGCGCCGAGGCCGGCGCCTCGACCTTCGACACGCGCGTCCGCTCCTCCGGCAGCCGCACCGGCGGCGCCACCTCGGGCGCCAACAACCGCGCGCCGATCAGCCTGCTGCGCCAGCGCGCGGCACCGCCCCGGCGCCAGGGGACGGCGACGCGGCGCTTGACCCAGGACGTCACCCAGATCCCGCCGCCGGCCCTGCGGCTGTCGCCGGTGATCCAGAACCCGGTCGTCGGCGTGCCCCTGCCGCCGGAGGCGCCGCGGCCGCAAGGGGCGGGGCTGCCGCTGATCAATCCGCTGAGCGGCGTCCTCACGCCGGGCGCGCTGCTGGCCAACAGCCTGCGGCGGCCGCTCGCCACCGACGACGCCTACGCGCCGCTCGGGCTGAAGCTCGGCAGCTTCACGGTGCTGCCTTCCTTCACCCAGAGCCTCGGCTACGACAGCAACCCGGACCAGACGACGCCCTCCCTCGCCAAGGGCTCGGTGGCGCTGAGGAGCGAGGGCGAGCTGAACTTCCGCTCCGACTGGTCGCGGAGCGAACTCGCGGGCGAGCTGCGCGCCGGTTACCTCGAGACCCCGCAGAACGAGGTGGCGAGCCGCCCGAACGCGGCCGGCACCGTGCGCCTGCGGATCGACGCCAACCGCGACCTGCGGATCGACGCCGAGACCCGCTTCCTCGTCGACACCCAGCGCACCGGCAGCCCCAACCTCCAGGCCGTGACGGCGACCAACCGGCCGATCGTGGCGACCTATGGCGGCTCGCTCGGCGCGACGGAGACCTTCAACCGGCTGTCCGTGTCCCTGCGCGGCTCGGTCGACCGCTCCGAGTTCGAGGATGCGCGGCTGTCCGACGGCACCGTGATCAGCCAGGCCGACCGCAACCAGAACCAGTACAGCATGCGCCTGCGCACGGCCTACGAGGTGTCGCCGGAGATCAGCCCCTTCGTCGAGCTGCTCGCCGACACCCGGGTCTACGACCTGCGCCGCGACGCCAGCGGCCTGCGCCGCGACTCGGACGGCATCGCCGCCTCGGTCGGCGCGACCCTGAACTTCACCCGCTCGATCAGCGGCGAGATCTCGGGCGGCCTGCAGCACCGCACCTACGTCGACCCGGCCTTGCGCGGCCTCGACGCGCCCATCCTGGCCGCCGCCCTGATCTGGGCGGCGAGCCCCCTCACCACCGTGCGCCTCAACGCGCAGGCCGGCGTCACCGAGACGACGGTCCCCGGCTCCAGCGGCATCCGCACCCAGACGGCGACGCTGGAGGTGCAGCACGACCTTCTGCGCAACCTCTCGATCATCGTCGGCGGCGCCTACCTGCACAACGACTACCAGGGGGTCTCGATCCGGGAGACCGGCTTCTCGGCGACCGCCCGGCTCGATTATCGCTTCAACCGCTGGCTGACGCTGCGCGGCACCTACCTCTACCAGGAGATCAACAGCTCGGTGGCGACGGCGAGCTTCTCCGACAACACCTTCCTGCTCGGGCTGCGGGTGAGCCCGTAGCCCCACACGCGGCCGATACCGGACCTCGGTGAGCTCGACTCGTCGCGGTCCGGCCCCCGCGACTGCGGGGCGGCGGCAATCCGCCGGACCTCATCGGTCCTGACCCGTGAGACTTGGTGTAAGCCCTCAGCGCACCAGCGCGAGGGAGGCGCCGGACTTGGTCAGCGCGCCGTCGAGGGCGCCGCCGCCCTGGCGCAGGCG
>NZ_VRUX01000703.1:0-1947 GCF_008039885.1 Methylobacterium sp. WL103 | reverse complement strand
GGCCGGCCCCGCGGCCGCCCGGCACGATCCCGAACTGACCGCGGAGAGAGTTGGAACGGTTCCAGCCTGTGCGTGGGTGGCACCCCTGCCCCGCGCCCCGGACCGGCCCCGGAACAATCGCCGCCACCGTTCATTCTGCCGGGTGAGGAACGCCGGAGCCGTCGGCACGGCTGCGCGGCGTTCGCCCCCAACCGAACGAGAACGGAGCCACCCCATGGCGAAGGCCAAGCCCATCACCCGCATCGAGAGCGACCGCCTCAACACCCCGACCGACCTCGATCCGGCCGACACCAAGAAGATCGCCGAGGGCCTCGCGGTCCTGACCTCGGATCTGTTCGCGCTCTACATCAAGACCAAGAACTTCCACTGGCACATGAGCGGCCCGAACTTTCGCGACTACCACCTCCTGCTCGACGAACAGGCCGAGCAGATCTTCGCGATCGTCGACGACGTGGCCGAGCGCGCCCGCAAGATCGGCGGCTTCGCGCTGAAGTCGCTCGGCCAAGCCAAGACCCTGACCCGGGTCGCCGACAACGACGCCGAGTACGTCTCGCCGCTCGACATGCTCAAGGAGCTGCGCGACGACAACAAGGCGCTCACCGCCAACATGCGCGAGCTGCACGAGGTGACGGACGAGGCCAACGACGTCTCGACCACCTCGCTCCTCGAGGAGTGGATCAACCAATCCGAGGAGCGCACCTGGTTCCTCTACGAGTCGACCCGCAACGCCACCGACGGCGGCCACTAAGCCCTTTCGCCTGACGTGAGACGAGGCTCCGCTTCCCGAGAGGAAGCGGAGCCTTTTTCGTTAGGCCTTCCGCGGCCTAGGAGGTTCACCCGCGCTGGTACTCGGCGTCTGACACTGGTTCCATCCACGTCACCGCTTCGCCGTCCTGCCGTTCCTGGATTGCGATGTGTGTCATTGCGCTCGTCGCCGTCGCGCCGTGCCAATGCCGCTCGCCCGGCTCGAACCAGACGACGTCGCCCGGCGCGATCTCCTCGACCGGCCCGCCCTCGCGCTGCACCCAGCCCCGGCCGAAGGTGACGACCAGCGTTTGGCCCAGCGGGTGCGTGTGCCAGGTGGTGCGAGCACCGGGTTCGAACGTCACGCTCGCGCCGGAGACGCGGGCAGGGTCCGGGGCGGTGAAGAGCGGGTCGATCCGCACGGTACCGGTGAACCAGTCGTCGGGTCCCCGGCCGGACGGCTGAGATCCGCTGCGTTTGATTTCCATTCGTCGCTCCTTCGTCAGACCATCGAGGTCCGTTGGGCCTCAGAGAGACCACCCGCCGTCAACCGCGATCGCGGCGCCGGTCACGAACGCGCCGAGGTCGGAGCTCATCCACAGCACGGCCTCGGCGATCTCCTCGGGCTTGCCGAGGCGCCCGACCGGCTCCAGGTCGATCGCCTTCTGGATGTCGCCGCCGGTGAAGCGGTCCATCATCGGCGTCGCGATGTTGCCCGGCAGGATCGCGTTCACCCGGATGTTCGCCTTGGCGTAGTCGAGCGCGGCGGACTTGGTCAGGCCGATCAGGGCGTGCTTCGAGGCGGCGTAGCTCGCGCCTCCCGCGACGCCCCTGACGCCGGCGCCGGAGGAGGTGTTGACGACCACGCCGCCGCCCTGGCGCAGCATCTGAGCGATCTCGTGCTTCATGCACACGAAGGTGCCGCGCAGGTTGATGTCGAGGATCCGGTCCCATTCGTCGAGTTCGATCGCGTGGACGGGCGCCGCCCGGTTCTCGACGCCCGCGTTGTTGAAGGCGCAGTCGAGTCGCCCGAACCGCGCGACCGTGCCGGCGACCGCCGCCTCCACCGCGTCGGGCCGGGACACGTCGCAGCGGATCGGCAGCACCGCGGCGCCCGTCCCCGCCATCTCGGCCCGCACCTGCTCCAGCGCCGCTTCGTCCCGATCCGCGATCGCGACTTCGGCGCCCTCGCGCGCGAAGGCG
>NZ_VRUX01000702.1:0-1957 GCF_008039885.1 Methylobacterium sp. WL103 | reverse complement strand
CGCGACCGCGGCCGCGAGAAGGATCGGGCGCCCGCGGGGCAGGGCGACGCGCAGGGTCGCGGCCAGCGCGCGCTTGAGCCGGCGGATCAACCCGCTCTCGTGCTGGTCGAGGCGCCTGAGGCCGGGCAGGAGGTAGTAGGCCATCACCGGCGTCAGGGTGATCGAGACCACGAGGCTCGCCAGGATCGCGACGATGTAGGCTTGGCCGAGCGGGGCGAAGAGCCGGCCCTCGATGCCGGAGAGCGCGAACAGCGGCACGAACACCAGCACGATCACCATCGTCGCGTAGACGATGCCGGAGCGCACCTCCTGCGAGGCGGCGACCACCACCGCGAAGGTCGAGCGCGGGTCGTCCGCCGCGCGGTTCTCCTTGAGCCGGCGAAAGATGTTCTCGACGTCGACGACCGCGTCGTCGACGAGCTCGCCGACGGCGATGGCGAGCCCCCCGAGGGTCATCGTGTTGATCGATAGGCAGGCGAGGTGGAACGCGATGGCCGTCGCCAGGATCGAGACGGGGATCGCGGTGAGCGAGATCGCCGTGGTCCGCAGGTTCAGCAGGAACGCGAACAGCACGATCGCCACCACCACGATCGCTTCCACCAGCACCTGCTCGACGTTGCGGATCGAGGTCTCGATGAAGTTCGCCTGCCGGAAGATCAGCCGGTCGGCGCGCACGCCCGCCGGCAGGGTCGCGGTGATCTCCGAGAGCGCCGCCTCGATCCGCCCGGTGAGCGCGACGGTGTCGGCGCCGGGCTGCTTCTCCACCGAGATCACCACCGCCGGCGCGCCCATGTAGCCGGCGTCGCCCCGCTTCACCTTGGCGGAGAACGACACCTCCGCCACCTGCCGCAGGTAGACCGGCCGCCCGTCCACGGTGGCGACGACCATGTTGCGCAGGTCGTCGAGGTTCATGGTCCGGCCGAGGTTCCGGATCAGGTATTCGCGGGCGTACTGGTCGGTGAAGCCGCCGCCGGTGTTGGTGCCGAACTGCGCCAACGCGGTCTCGAGCTGCGCCTGCGTCACGCCGAGCGCCCGCAGCGCCGTGGGTTGGGGCGCGACGCGGAACTGGCGCACTTCGCCGCCCATCGGGATCACCTGCGCCACGCCGGGGATCGACAGCAGGCGCGGCCGGATCGTGAAGTCGGCGATCTCGCGCAGGCGCATCGGGTCGACCGTGTCGCCGGTGAGCGCGACCATGACGATCTGCCCCATGATCGAGGAGATCGGACCCATGGTCGGGCTCACTTCCGCCGGCAGCTGCGGCCGCGCCATGGCGAGGCGCTCGGCCACCTGCTGGCGGTTGCGGTAGATGTCGGTGCCCCAGTCGAACTCGACATAGACCACCGACAGGCCGACGCCCGAGACCGAGCGCACGCGGGTGACGCCGGGCAGCCCGTTCATCTGCGTCTCCAGCGGGAAGGTGACGAGCTGCTCGACCTCCTGCGGGGCGAGGCCTTCCGCCTCGCTCATGATCGTGACGGTGGGCCGGTTGAGGTCGGGGAAGACGTCGACCGGCAGGCGCGTGACGGTGAACGCGCCGTAGACGACGAGGATCGCGGCGACGGCCAGCACCGCCAGCCGGTTGCGCAGGGCCTGCGTGACGAGGAACGTGAACATGCCGGCCTCCTCAGCGGATCTGGTTGAGGAGTTCGGAGCCCTGCGTCACGATCCGCTGCCCGGGCTTCAGCCCCGAGACCACCCGCACGCGGGCGGCGTCGAGCGGTTCGACCTGGACCTCGCGCGGCGCGAAGCGCTCCGGCGCGACGTGCTCGTAGACCAGGGTCTGGCCGTTGCCGCCGCGCACCACGCTGAGCCGCGGCAGGGCGAGGCCGGTCTGCTGCGTGTCGGTGGCGGCGAGCACGGTCACGAACTGGCCGGTGCGCAACTCGGGCGGCGCGTCGCGCACAGCGAACTGGATCGGCACGGCTGTGGGTCGAGGCCCTGAGCTTCGACGCGC
>NZ_VRUX01000701.1:0-1958 GCF_008039885.1 Methylobacterium sp. WL103 | reverse complement strand
AGGCCGGCGGCCGCGCGGCGCGCCCGCTCGGTCCAGGGCGGCACCTCGGAGCGCGGATGGGCCCAGGGCAGGCTCTTGACCCGCATGCCGGCCTCGCCCGCCGCCCGCACGCTGCGCGGAAGCGGCGACCAGGCCGCGGCGTCGAGGTAGGCGACCTCCGCCGGCATCTCGAACAGGTGCCGCTGGTAGGCGAGAATGGGAGGAGCGGAGGTGATCGTCGAAAACCTCCCCTCAGGCGGCCCGGCGCCGCTCGGGATAGAGGCCGAGCAGCCCCTCGGTGTCGGCCCGCGCGATGCCGCGCTCGGTGATCAGGCCGGTGACGAGACGGCCGGGGGTGACGTCGAAGGCCGGGTTGGCGACGGGGCTGCCCGGCGAGACCACCTCGACCGTGGCGAAGCCGCCGTCGGCCAGCCGGCCGGTGAGGTGGGTGACCTCGCGCGCGTCGCGCTCCTCGATCGGGATCTCGGCGACGCCGTCTCGCAGGGTCCAGTCGATCGTCGAGAACGGCAGCGCCACGTAGAACGGGATGCCGTTGTCGTGGGCGGCGAGGGCCTTCAGGTAGGTGCCGATCTTGTTGCAGACGTCGCCGGACGCGGTGGTGCGGTCCGAGCCGACGATGCAGAGGTCGACCTGGCCGTGCTGCATCAGGTGGCCGCCGGCGTTGTCGGCGACGACGGTGTGCGGCACCCCGTGGCCGTTGAGCTCGAAGGCGGTGAGCGCGGCACCCTGGTTGCGCGGCCGGGTCTCGTCGACGATCACGTGGACCGGCAGGCCGGCCTCGTGCGCGACGTAGATCGGCGCCAGCGCCGTGCCCCAGTCGACGGTGGCGAGCCATCCGGCGTTGCAATGGGTCAGGACGTTGACGGTCCGGCCGGTCCGCTGCGCGATCTCGGCGATCAGGCCGACGCCGTGGTTGCCGATGGCGCGGCAGCTGGCCACGTCCTCCTCGGCGATGCGGCCGGCCTCGGCGAAGGCGCGGGCGAACCGCTCCGGCGCCTGCACCTGGCGCAGGTTGCCGGCGACGCGGTCGAGGGCCCAGCGCAGGTTGATCGCGGTCGGGCGGGTGGCGGCGAGCGCCGCCACGGCGTGGTCGAGGCCGGCGTTCGAGGCGTCCTCGCGCATGGCGAAGGCGAGGCCGTAGGCCGCGGTCACGCCGATCAGCGGCGCGCCGCGCACCACCATGGTGCGGATCGCGCGTGCGGCGTCGTCGAGGCTCGCCAGCCGCTGCAGCTCGAAGGCGAAGGGTAGGCGGGTCTGGTCGATGACCTGGACGCTGACGCCGTCCGGGTCGGGAAAGATGGTCCTGTAGGGGCGTCCGTCGATCTGCATGGCCCCGGTTTGCCATATCGAATCGCGTTTTGCACCCTCGCGGACGTCCCGCGCGGGATCGCGACGGCGGGGACGGGTCGCGCCCGATCGCCGCGCGTTCCGAGAACGTGCCGCCTCTCGGCGAAGGCCGGCAGGGAGGCGTCAGGACTTTTTCAACCTTAAATGCGCGTTAACGGAAGGGGCCTAGCCTCGGGGTCAGAGTCTCCTTTCGCGTCCGGTCCCGCATGCGCTCGCTTCGCCGCCCCGCGTCGCCCTACGACACCTTCGTCGACACGCTGCGCCCGTTCCTGGCGCGGCGGCTGACGGAACTCGGCGGGCTGGTCCTGTTCACCGGTGCGATCGGGCTGACCGTCGCGCTGGCGACGTGGTCGATCGACGACCCGAGCCTGAACCACGCCACCGACCACCTCGCCCACAACGTCCTCGGCCAGCCCGGCGCCGTGGTCTCGGATCTCGCGATGCAGATCCTCGGCCTCGGAGCGCTCGCCTTCGTGCTGCCGCCGGCCCTGTGGGGCATCCGCCTGATGCGCGAGCGCGACCTGCCGAACGGCGGGATGCGGATCGCGCTCTGGATCATCGGCTTCTGCGCCGCGAGCGCGGTGGCCAGCGCCCTGCCGCCGACCGCCCGC
>NZ_VRUX01000700.1:0-1985 GCF_008039885.1 Methylobacterium sp. WL103 | reverse complement strand
GCCCGGAACCGGCGGCTGCGATCGGGCGCGTCGGCCATGCGCTCAGGCCCCCGCCGGAGCGCCGGGTGCCGTCCCGCCGGTCACGCGGATTCGCTGAGCTGCCCGCGGGCGTCGGCATCGTGCGCGTCGGCGGCGATCCAGCCCGACATCATCACCATCGGCATGCCGGGGCCGGGGTGGGCTGCGCCGCCGGCGAGGTAGAGGTTGCGCACCTGCCGCGAGCGGTTGCCGGGCTTGAACGCGCCCATCACCTTGCCGTGGGAGGCCAGCCCGTAGATCGCGCCGTTGAGCACGTGGTAGCGCTCGTGGATGTCCTGCGGCGTGAGATGGCGCTCGACGACGATGCGCTCCTCCAGGTCGGGCATGCCGGCCGTGCGCTTGAGCTTGTCCAGGATCACCTGCCGGTAGGCCGGGAACATCGTCTTCCAGTCATGGTGCGGGCGCAGGTACGGCGTGTGGACCAGCACGTAGAGCGCCTCGCCGCCATCGGGTGCCACCGACGGGTCGGTGGAGGAAGGCGCCGCCAGGTAGGCGGTCGGGTCCGGGGCCGGCTCGCCCTTGCGGTAGATCCAGTCGAACTCCTCCTCCGGGTCCTTGGAGAAGACGAAGTCGTGGTGGTTCAGGTGCTCGTAGCGCTTGTTCAGACCGAGATAGAGCACGACGCCGGAGCAGGCCGGCTCGGGGTTCTTCTTGGCGTAAGCCTTGCCGGCGTCGCCGCCGACCAGCTCCGTGTAGGTCCGCACCGAATCCATGTTGGAGATCACCGCATCGTAGGCGGTGGAACCGGACTTGGTCCGCACGCCCTTCACGGCGCCGGCCGACACGTCGAGGCCCAGGACCTCCTCGCCCGGCTTCAGCGTCGCGCCGAGTTCGGTGGCGAGCTTGGCCAGCGCCTCGGCGACGGCGCGGGTGCCGCCCATCGGGTACCAGACCCCTTCCGCCGTCTGCATGTGGGCGATGGCGCAGAGCACCGCCGGCGCGCCGTAGGGCGAGGAGCCGACATACTGCACGAAGTGGTCGAGCATCTGGGCCAGGCGGGCGTCCTTGACCTTGCCGCGGATCGTGCTCGCCACCGAGGCATGCATGCGCAGCGCGAGCACGTCGCGCAGCGTGCCGGGGTTGAGGTTGGCGCGGATGTTGATGGTGTCGAACAGGTCCTCGACCGGCTTCCAGAAGAAGAACTTCTCCGAGATGCCGTGCAGGTTCTCGGAGACGTCGAGGAACTTCCGGTAGCCCTCGCCCGCACCGCTGCCGGGGGCGAAGCGATCCATGTCGGCGGCCATGCGGGCGACGTCCTGCATCAGGTCGATGCGGGTGCCGTCGTCGAAGAAGCAGCGCCATTGCGGGTCGAGCCGGCGCAGGTCGAGATAGTCGTGCAGGTTGCGGCCGGCCTCGGCGAAGATGCGCTCCAGCACGCGGGGCACGGTGAGGATCGTCGGCCCCATGTCGAACCGGAAGCCGCCCTCGTGCAGCACCGCCGCCTTGCCGCCGAGCCAGTCGTTCTTGTCGTAGACCGTGACCCGGTGTCCGCGCGCCGCGCTCACGCAGGCGGCTGCGAGGCCGCCGAGCCCGCTGCCGACGACGGCGACCGTGGAATCCTGGCTCATGACGATCGATACTCCCGGCACGCCCGCGACGACGGCGTCCGCTTGATGAAAGCTAGGCAGAACGGACCGGCGGTCAACGCGCCACCGGGTCGCGCCGGACGGTCCGTCATGCCGTCCGCCGCGAAACGAGAAGGAGCGCGGCGCCAAGCCCCGCGAAGCCGATCGCGAACAGCACGCCCCAGGCCGCCAGCGCCGCGCCGGCGCCGTCGCCCAACGCACCCTGGTAGGCCTCGATCGCCCAGGCGTTCGGGGTGAACCAGCCCGCCTGCTGCAGCCAGGGCGGCATCAGGAAGCGCGGCACCATGCTGCCGCCCACCGCCGAGAGCAGCAGCACGCCGAAGGTCGAGGCGAGGTGGGCCTGCTGGCGGGTCGCGGCGG